>NZ_JBSFLZ010000026.1:0-62325 GCF_053599315.1 Saccharopolyspora sp. NPDC000995 | reverse complement strand
TCCTCTTGGGATGCGTTGGAGTCGCAAACCCAAGCAGGATAAGGCCTTTGCCTTACCTCAGGCCGGATCTACCCACCCGACACGCTTGATGAAGGACTAGCTCGCGCGCCGCTTCCTGCGCGGCGGCCGGTGAAAACGGTTCTACGACCGGGAACAGCGACAACAACTCTCACCCCTTCTTCCGGCCGACGCCCTGGAACAGCACCGCTGTCGACGAGAACGGGACCATCCGGACGCCTCCCCCGCGGCCGGCGGCCCATGTCAGCAAATCCACCAGCGACGGGCGCACCCCGCGCAGGGTCAGCGCGACGCCGTGCCGGGCCGCTTCGGCGATCAGCTCGCCGCGGTCGACCAGCAGCTCCGGATCGTGCACTCCGCGCGCTGCCATGTGCGGCACGCGTTCGGCGATTCCGATCGCCACCACCCGGCACAGGGCCGTCGCCGCCAGCGTGTCGAGCACCAGCAGGCCTCCGGGCCGCAGCAACCGGCAGGCTTCCCCCACCGCGGCGGGCAAATCGGCCACGTGTTCCAAAACCTCCCCTGCCACCACACAATCCGCGCACCCATCCGGCAGCGGGACCGCGAGGACATCCCCGGCGACCGGCTGCACCCCGTGCTCGGCGGCCTGCCGCAACGCGGTCCGCGACCGATCCACACCGACGTGCCAGTACCCCTTTCCCGCCACGTGCGGGGCCAGCAGTCCTGCGCCGCAGCCGAGGTCCACCAGCACCGCTCCGGTGTGCGGTGCGGTGGGGACAAGCGCGCCGCGAGCAGCGGCGAGCCAGTGCAACATCGCGAAGACACCACGCGGCTGCCACCACTGGTCGGCGAAGACCTCGTACAGCAGAGGATCGTTGCGCCGCACGGTCCGGGTGGAGCGTGCCATGCGCTCCAGGCTGGCACACTCGGCCGGGTGCGGCACTTCGCAACCGCTTCATCGCTGCTCCGGGCCTCGCACCCGGTGCCAACGCTGGCCGTAACGGCGATCACCACCGGGCTCGCGGTGACCATCGGGCGCAATGCGGGCGGCTTGGCCCTGACCGCGGCGGCGGTGTCGGCTGGGCAGCTGTCCGTCGGGTGGCTCAACGATCTGGTGGACGCCGACCGGGACGCCCGGGTCGGGCGGCGGGGCAAGCCGGTGGCGGCGGGCGCGATCTCCCGGGGGACGGCGCTGGTCGCCGTGCTGGTGTCGGCTCCAGCGGCCGTGGTGCTGTCGCTGCCGTTCGGCGCCGCCGCGACAGTCGCGCACCTCATCGCGCTGGTGTCCGCGTGGGCCTACGACCTCGGTTTGAAGTCCAGTCCCTTTTCGGTGTTCCCGTACGCGCTGTCGTTCGGGCTGCTGCCTGCGTTCGTGATGTTCGGCAGCGGCGGGCCGCCGCCGGTCTGGCTCGTGCTCGCGGCGGCGTTGCTGGGTTCGGCCGCTCATTTCGTGAACGTGCTGCCGGACCTCGGGGATGATGCGGCCACCGGAGTCCGCGGCCTGCCGCACCGCCTGGGCTCGGTGCGGAGCACCGCCGTGGCCGCATGCCTGGTCCTTGCCGCGTCGGCGACGTTGGTGGACGTTTCATGGGCGATCCTGCCGCTGGCGGCGGCCGTGCTCGGCGCTGGTCTCCTGCTGGGCCGCCGCCCGGGTTCCCGCACCGCGTTCCACGCGGTCGTCCTCGTCGCCCTGCTCGACGTCGCGATTCTCCTGAGCACCGGAGCCCAACCGATCTGATCAACCGCAGTGGACTATCCCTTGTGGATACCGGCGAGGACGGCGAACGCGATGATGTTGTCGCGGTAGCTGCGCTTGCCGTAGTCGAACGAACCGCCGCAGGTGATCAGCCGGAGTTCCGGTCCGGCGGTGTCGCCGTACACCTCGTCCGCGGGGAACCCGGTCTTCGGCTCCTGCGCCGAGCGTTCAACGACGAACCTGGCTACCTGCCCGTCCTGGCGGCCGACGAGGATCTCGTCGCCGGGCCGCAGTTCGTGCAGCCGCGCGAAGATACCGTCCCTGCCGTCGCCGTTGACATGCCCGAGGACCACCGCCGGTCCCGTCTCCCCCGGCGTGGGGCTGTACTGGTACCAACCGGCCTGCATCGGCTGGTGCACGGATGGGACGGCCACCGTCCGATCGGGGTTGAGCCCGAGCGGGACCAGCGACGATCGCACGCCGATGCGGGGAATCTCGATCCACGCGGGTTCCGATCGCGACAACACCGACGTCGCCTGCACCGGCGCGGAAGCGGGCGCGGCGAGGTCGGTGGATTGCCCGGCGGCGGAACAGCCGGACAGCGCCAGAGCCGCGAGGACCAGGGCGGCCGCGACCTTGCCGCGACCGCCCCGGTTTCCCCGCGCGCGGGGATGCACGTTCATCTCACCCCGACCTCAGTTCGCGCCAGCGCGGCGACGGCGCAGCACCATCGCGACACCACCACCCGCGATGGCGACGGCGGCGGCAGCGCCGCCGAGGACCGCTGGGTCGAAGCCAGACTCCACCGGCCCAC
The DNA here is from genome assembly GCF_053599315.1 of Saccharopolyspora sp. NPDC000995. Classification (NCBI taxonomy): domain Bacteria; kingdom Bacillati; phylum Actinomycetota; class Actinomycetes; order Pseudonocardiales; family Pseudonocardiaceae; genus Saccharopolyspora; species Saccharopolyspora sp. NPDC000995. Next base: position 59,836 of record NZ_JBSFLZ010000026.1, on the reverse strand, counting down.
CACCGGTTTCCGGCGCGCCCACCGGACGCTGCCGAACCTGGGGCTCCTGCGGCGACTGCTCTGCGGGCCGCGCGCCCGGCGTCGACTGCGCTACGGCCTGGGTCGGCTCCGCGGGCCGCGCGCCCGGCGTCGGCTCCGGGCGCGGCTCCGTGCGCTGCTGCGCCACCGCCGGAGCAGCACCTGCATCGTCGGCCCAGCTGACCGGCGCCACCAGCGGCAGCGCCGCCGCACCGAGCAGGGCAGCGGCAGCGCACGTACGACCGAGCTTCATCGATTGCTTCCTTCCATTCGACGGTTCGTCCGGTGTGCCAGACGACGACCAGCATGGAGCGGTCTTTTCAAGATCCCGTCCAATTGATGTGAAGAACCCGTTCGATTCCGGCCGCACCGCTGAAATGTGAAGATCCTGTTCAGGCACGGTCAAGATGCCGTGGGCTGATCACCGTTGCAGGCAGCGGAAAGCGATAATGCGCGACGTGAGCGCACAAGTGCTGGTAGCAGAGGACGATCCGAAACAGGCCGAACTGGTCCGGCGCTACCTGGAGCACGACAACCACCGCGTGGTCGTCGTGCACGACGGGCGCGCGGCGATCGACGAAGCGCGGCGGCGCGAACCCGATCTGATCGTGCTCGACGTGATGATGCCCAAGGTCGACGGCCTGGACGTGTGCCGCGTCCTGCGGGCCGAATCGGACGTCCCGATCGTGCTGCTCACCGCGCGGACCACGGAGGACGACGTGCTGCTCGGCCTGGACCTCGGCGCCGACGACTACGTGACCAAGCCCTACAGCCCTCGGCAGCTCGCGGCCCGGATCCGCGCGATCCTGCGCCGGACCCGCCGCGCCCAGGACGGCGGGCAGCAGCAGTTGCGTGTCGGGGACCTGGTGGTGGACCAGCAGCGCCACGAGGTCACGCTCGGCGGCACCTCGCTGGACTGCACCCCCGCGGAGTTCCGGATGCTCGCGGTTATGGCCGCCGAACCCGGCCGCGTCTTCACCCGCGGGCAACTGCTCAGCCAGGCCTTCGGCATGGACAAGTTCGTCACCGAACGCACCGTCGACGTGCACGTGATGAACCTGCGCCGCAAGCTCGAACCGGATCCGCGAAGACCGGTGCACCTGCTCACCGTCTACGGCGTCGGCTACAAGCTCCAGGACATCTCCGCCGATGGCACGCCGGCATAGCTTGCTCGCCCGGCTGCTGGCGATGTCGGTGGTCGTGGCCATCGGCTCGATCGGTGCCACCGCGTGGCTGGCCGCGCAGAGCACCAGCGGCGCGATCAATCAGGAGCTTGGCGAAACCCTCGCCACCGACGCCAAGATCTACGACTCGCTGCTCGGCTACGCGGCCACGCATCCGCAGTGGTCCGGGGTCCAGCGGGTGGTGGCGGACCTGTCCACGCAGACCGGGCGGCGCATCACGCTGACGACCTCGACGCGGGCACCGATCGCCGACTCCGGCGGTCCGCAGGACGCTCCGCCGCCGGAAACGCCGTCCGCGGTGGTCGATCCACTCGCCGTCGACCCGGTCCTAAAACCCGATGCGTCAACCTCCGGCATCGACTCGCGCGCCGTCGGCCCGTACCGGCTGACCGACACCGAGCGCGACTCGCTGCGCCAATCCGCGCAGCGGCAGTTGACGTGCCTGCAGCTGACCGGCAGCGACGGCACGATCGTCGAACGCCCCAACGGGCGCCCGGACGTCCAGCTCACCGCGGACAATGAGTCCGCAGCGAGGACCAGGAGGGCCGAACAGGAGCCGACGAGCACCCCCACACCACCCGCCCCGCCCAGCGTCGCTCCCGCCAAGCCCAGAACCGCCCCCGCTCCGCCCAGTACCCAGGCCCCGTCCACCACACCGGCGGAGTCCTGCACCGCGCCGTTGGAGTTGACCGAAACCGAGCGCAAGGCGAACTCCGAACTGCTGTCCCTGGTCAACGCCTGCCTGACCAGGCAGGGAATGGAGCCGCTGGCCGCCGAGGCGGTCTCGGTGAGCTCGCCGGACGAACTGCGCGCGGACTCGGACTCCAAGCGCTGTGTGGACGCTGGGCGCCGCGAGCAACTCGGCCCCTACGTCTCCCCCACCGCACAACTGTTCATCACCAGGCCCGGCGGGAACAACGCCCCGACCGATCTGTCCACTGTGGGTGCTTCGCGGATCGCGTGGACCGCCCTGGTGGTGTTGGTGCTGACGGTCGGCCTGACTGCGCTCGCCGCCAACCGCCTGGTCCGCCCCATCGACGCGATCAGCGCCGCGGCGCGGAAGATGGGCGCCGGCGACCGGTCCGCGCGGGTGGACACCAAGGCGCGCGGCGAGATCGGGGAGCTCGCGGCCGCGTTCAACGCGATGTCCGCGCAGGTCGAGCGCACCGAGCAGCAACGCAAGACGATGGTCAGCGACATCGCGCACGAACTGCGCACCCCGCTGGTGAACGTCCGCGGCTGGCTGGAAGCCGCCCAGGACGGCGTGGCGACCCTAGACCAACCGCTGGTGGCCTCGCTGCTGGAGGAAACCCTGCTGTTGCAGCACCTGATCGACGACCTACAGGACCTAGCTCTGGCCGATGCCGGAAAGCTCCGCGTGTACCCGGAACCCGTGCACGTCGGCGCGATCCTGGCTCAGGTCGCCGCTGCGCACCGGGGCCGGGCCGACGCGGGCGGCGTCGAGCTGACCGTCGCAGTCGACGACGACCCCGACCTCACCGCCGACCCGACCAGGCTTCGCCAGGCGCTGGGCAACCTCGTTTCCAATGCGCTGCGCTACACGCCGTCGGGCGGCCAGGTCACGCTGTGGGCTCGGCGCGCCGGCGGCGAAGTGCTGATCGACGTGGCCGACACCGGCGTCGGGATCGACCCGGATTCGCTGCCGCACGTGTTCGACCGCTTCTGGCGGGCGGACAAGTCCCGCAACCGGCACGGCGGCGGCAGCGGCCTCGGCTTGGCGATCACCCACCACCTCGTGGACGTGCACGACGGCGGCATCTCGGTGCACAGCACAGTGGGCGCGGGCACGACCTTCACCATCAGCCTGCCGGCGACCAACGCCTAACGGCGTAGCACCTACCCGAACGACTTTCTCCCTTGCGCCGTAATGCCATTGCCTACCCGGGTTCATGCTTTCCGCGGTCGAGGCACCCTGGAATTCTGGCAGGCCGACGATGCCGGAGTGTACGACGACACCGGATTCCGGCCACGGCGGCCACCAGTTCACCGACGCCCAGGGCCGCTGCCGGCTCGACACCCTCGTGGCCGGGCTGTATCCGGGCCGCACGCGGCACTACCACGTCAAGCTCCGGGCGCCCAACCAGCCGATCCTCACAACGCAGCTGGGCTTCCCCGGCGAGCCCGGCAACAACTGGGGCCAGATCGTCGACCCGGCGCTGCTGATGGCGATCGAGGACGGTCCGAAGGGCAAGATCGCTAACTTCGTCCTCGGCCTGCCCTTACCCGCACCGCCACGCAGGGCAAGCTTGGAACAGTCAGGTCAGACCAGGAACGAGAACAGCGGGGAGCCTGGGGAGACCTGCTCGATCTGCAGCGGAGAGCCCTTCATCCGCGTCAGGAGACCGTCCAGTTCGTCGGAGCGGTCAAGCTCGATGCCGACCAGCGCCGGGCCTGTCTCCCTGTTGTTCTTCTTCACATACTCGAACGCGACGATGTCCTGTCCGTCGTCGAGCACATCGTCCAGGAAGTGCCGCAGCGCTCCCGGTTCCTGCGGGAACGTGACCAGGAAGTAGTGCCGGAGTCCTTCATGTACCAACGAGCGTTCGACGACCTCGCCGTAGCGGCTGAGGTCGTTGTTGCCGCCGGAAACCACGCACACCACCGGTCCCTGGGGCGGGCGCCTCAGCGGCAGCCGGGCCGCCGCGCTGGCCAGCGCCCCGGCGGGCTCGGCGATGATCCCCTCGGTCTGGTACAGCCCGATCATCTCTGTGCACACCGCGCCTTCGGGCACCGCCACCAGTTCGTCGACCAGTTCGCGCACCACGCGGAAGCCGGCGTCGCCGACGCGCCCGACCGCGGCGCCGTCGACGAAAGTGTCCACTGACGGCAGAGCGATCGGCCCGCCATGGTCCAGCGCGGCGCGCATGCTGGCCGCCCCGGCCGGCTCGGCCCCGATCACCCGCACATCGGGGAAGTGCTCCTTGAGCCACAGCACCACGCCGGCCAGCAGCCCGCCGCCGCCGACCGGGACGATCACGGTGTCGATCGGGCCGTCATGCTGCTCTGCGATCTCCAGTCCGACCGTGCCCTGCCCGGCGATGGTCCGCGGGTCGTCGAAGGGGTGCACGTAGACCGCACCGGTGCGCTCGCTGTCCTCTTTGGACGCCGCGCTGGCCTCGTCGAAGGAGCTGCCCGTGATCACCGGCTCGATCCATTCGCCGCCGATCTCGGCGATGCGCCGACGCTTCTGCCGAGGCGTGTTCGCCGGCAGGTGCACCCGGCCCTTGATCTTCAGCTCGCGGCAGGCGAACGCCACGCCCTGCGCGTGGTTGCCAGCGCTCGCGCACACCACCCCGCGCTCTCGCTCGCCCGCGTCGAGCGAGGAGATCAGGTTGTACGCGCCGCGCACCTTGTAGGAGCGGCAGGCCTGCAGATCCTCCCGCTTGAACCGAACCGGGACGCCAAGTTCGCCGGTCAGACGGCTGCTCGTTTCCAACGGAGTACGTCGGACCACCTGCCGCAGGCGGGTACCGGCGCGGAAGATCGCTGCGGGAGTCAGCTCATCGGACACCATCCGATACTAAATGTGCTGGTCGGAAAGCCTCCGTTCGGGTGCGTCGGAGCGGGTCCCATCGGCCCTACTACCGCGCGCTGCCGGATGCGCATGGTGGTGGTGAGGGGCGGTTGGATGGCCAGGACGAAGCACTCGGTCGTGGCGGGAGTCGACGGTTCGGAATCGTCCGCGCAGGCGTCGTTGTGGGCAACCGCCGAGGCGACGCGGTTGGCCGTTGCGGTGCACCTGATCGTGGTGAACGACGATCCGGCGCTGTGGGCAACTGCCGAGCCAGATGGCGCGGTAGCGCTCGGCGGCCTCAGCATCGTGCTGCCTCCGAATCGCCGAGCCGTGGCCGGATGGATAGCCCGTGGCGGATGGATAGCCGTAGCGGACGAGCCGCACGTCGACGCTGTCCACCGCGCTGGTCACCACGATGCGACCTACCACGAGGATGCCCAGCAGCAGCGCGCCCGCAGCGATCGGCCACGCCCCGGATCAGCACCCGCAGCACCCGCGTCTAGCAAGTGGCGTCGCCGCAGCACCCAACAGCGGTTCGCCGCGTGGCGAGCCGTTCGTGGTGCCCACGATGGGCAGCCACGGCGGGGGCACCACCGACGGCCGGGACGCGATTGTCGCGGCGCTGCGGGGTCGCCGACTCACCGGTCGATGCCGCGTCCCTTCCATTAATTTCAATCAAGACTGAAGTAATAGGTGTAATCAACAAAATATCCACCGACGTGCGCGAACTAGAATCAGCAGTGCCTCCCCCAGCGTCGCCGAAGGCGAGGATCGCCATGCAGCCTCTCCTGACAACCGACCGCCTGATCGTGCGCGAGTGGACCACCAGCGACAGCGACGTGCAGGCCGCGCTCGCGCTCTACGGCCGCCCGGAGGTAACCGAGTGGCTCACGCCGGTCGTCGCCAACGTCGCCGATCTCGCCGCGATGCGCGCCGTCGTGCACGCCTGGATCGAGTCGCAGCCGAACCTGGTGCCGCCCACCGGGCGGTGGGCGATGCAGCGCCGGTCGGACGACGTGGTAGTCGGCGGGCTGGTGCTGCGGATGCTCCCGCCGTACGACCACGACCTGGAGCTGACCTGGCAACTGCGCCCGGAGGCCTGGGGCCACGGCTACGCCGCCGAAGCCGCCTCCGCGCTGCTGCGCTGGGCGTTCACCTTCGACATCGACGCGGTCTTCGGCCTGGCGCTGCCGGACAACACCCGCGCCATCGCCACCGCCGAACGCATCGGCATGGAATGGGTCGGCGAAACCACCAAGTACTACGACACCTCGCTGCAGGTCTACCGCATCCGGCAGGGGGACCTTCCCAGCGGACCGACTCGCGGCGAGCCCCAGGGCTGACCGAAAAATCCACTGTGGCCTTTCGAACCGTCCGCAGTGGACGAAAACATCTGTTACCGTGAGTCGTCAGATCATCCGCTATCGGATGATCTGCTGAATGCCCTGGTGGGTGGGATGCTGAAGGTGTCACCGAGGTCCGAGCAACGCCTGGGGCACACCCGCCGGAGGTACCCGTGCCACCGCACCGCAACGCCCGAGCGGCCGCCCGCCGGCCCGCGAGCCGCCGGCCCACCACACCGGGCCCACCGCCGGCCGGCAGCCGGTCGGCAGACCGCGCCCGCGCCAGCGCTCGTGCCGCGGTGAGCGTGCTGTCCGTGATTGTCCTGGTGGTGACGGGATATGCGTGGTCCAACTACCGGCACCTGCTCGATGGCCTCGCGACCAGCGACGTCACCGACGGGGCCGGGGCCGACGGGGCGACCGACATCCTGCTGGTCGGCATGGACAGCCGAACCGACGCGCACGGCAACCCGCTGCCCGAGAACCTGCTCCGGGAGTTGCACGCCGGGGCCAACGACGCGGCGCTGACCGACACGATCATCTTGCTGCACATCCCCAACGACGGATCCAGCGCCGTCGGGTTCTCCTTCCCCCGCGACGCCTACGTGCAGATCCCGGGCTTCGGCCGCCACAAGATCAATTCCGCTTATGGCAGGGGCAAGGACGACGCCATCGCGGCGCAGACCAAGCGCGGCACCGCCGACCCCGCGGAGCTGGCGCGGCTCGGCGCAGACGCCGGGCGGAAGCTGCTGGTGCGCACCGTCGAGCAGCTGACCGGCGTGTCGGTCGACCACTACGCCGAGGTCAACCTGCTCGGCTTCGCGCGGATCACGGAGGCCGTCGGCGGCGTCCCGGTGTGCTTGCTGGCGCCCGCCCGGGACTCCTACTCGGGCGCGAACTTCCCAGCCGGGCCACAGACGATCTCCGGCCCGGACGCGCTCGCGTTCGTTCGCCAGCGGCACGGGCTGCCGCGCGGCGACCTCGACCGCGTCGTGCGCCAGCAGGCCTTCCTGGCCGGGCTCACGCAATCGGTGCTCTCCGGCGGTGTGCTGGCAAACCCGTCTCGGCTGCGCGAACTGATCGGGTCGCTGCAGGAATCCGTGGTGCTGGACCGGGATTGGGACGTGCTGGCGTTCGCCGACCGGCTGCGCGGACTGGCCGGCGGCGCGGTCCGGTTCACCACCATCCCCATCGAGAACGCCGACTACCAGACCCCGGAGGACGGCGACGCCATCCTGGTCGATCCCCGCAAGGTGAAGGCCGCGATCAGCAGCACGATCGACCCGTCGGCGGCCGAAGCCGGGCAGCCCGGCGAAACGAAGTCCCAGTTCACGGCCGCGAGTGTGGACGTGCTGAACGCGACGAAGACACCAGGGCTGGCCCAGCGCGTGCGGACCGAGCTCGCCAACCTGGGCGAGCAGGTGGGCCAGATAGGCAACGCGTCAGCGCGGACCAAGTCCGTGGTGCGCCACGGCCCGGAGGGCGACGCTGACGCCAACCGGATCGCGGCGCTGCTGGGGGGCCTGCCGATCGAGTCCGACGAGTCCATGCACCACGGCCGGGTACAGGTGGTCATCGGTGGCGACTACCACGGGCCCGCCGCGCCTGGCTTCGCGCCGCCGCGCGCCGTGCAGCTCGACGGCTCGCACCGGCAGCAGAACACCGGTTCTACCCCGGTCTCGATCACCGCCAACGGCGTCCCCTGCGTTAACTGACCGGGAAGCGCCGGTGGTGAGGCGGCCCCCTCGCCCGTCTCACCACCGACCAGCTCGACTGGTGGCTACCCCCAGTGAACAAAACCGCCAGCCGGTGGCCACCGCGCCGCGCACGGAGCGGGAGCCGCCCGGTTGTCGGGTGTTCGCGAGGGCATGTCCGTACTCCGGACACCAAGCGAGCATCCCGTGCCCCGCGGCCAATCGCTCATCGGCCCCGACATCCACTCCTCGCCGAGGTCCGGAAACGAATCACCGCTGCACAACGATACGCCGCGACGGCGGCAGTCGCGAGATCAAAAACCGCTCACCGGCGGGCCGCGGCACCCACCCACAACGCCACGACCAGCACCGACAGGGCGACCGCCAGACCGGACAGGCCCCACCCCAGGGAGGCAGCGGCGGCGAGCACTCCGACCAGCAGCGGGCCACCCGCGTCGCCCAGTTCGCGCCCGACCTCCGCCGATCCCATCGTCTGGCCAAGCCGCTCCCGCGGCGTCGAGGCGGCCAGGTGCGCGAAACCCAACGGCGTCACGACCCCGGTGCCGAAACCGATCGCCACAGCGGCCACGAGGACCCCCAGCAACCCGGGAACGACTGCGGCCGTGAGCAACCCGACCACCGCGACCGCTAGGCCGCCAGCCATGCCGGGCACATCGGGCAGCCGCCCCGCGTCGCGCGCTCGGCCGACCCATGGCTGCACCAATGCCGCGGTCGCCGCGAGCGCCGACACCGCCGCGCCGGTTGCCAACGGACCCAGCCCACCGGCTGCGCCCACCACCGGCAGGAACCCGACGCCCACCGCCAGCGCCGCCGTCGCGCCCGCAAGCGCCGCAGTCGGCCGCAGGAACCCCGGAGCGGCCAACCGGCGGGCCAGGTCGAACAGGGTTTGACGGGTCCGCGGCAGGGGCGGCACCGCTGGCACGGCAAGCACCGCCCACGCGAGCACCGCGAGCGCGAGCCCGGCGAGCATGCCGAAGAGCAGGTCGAACCCGCCGAAGGTGATCAGGACGCCGCCGAGGACCGGGCCGAGGGTGTATCCGAGGCCCTTCCAGGCGCCGTAGCTGCCGAAGGCGCGGCCGTGCTGGGAGTCCGGCGCCAGCCGGGCGACCAGCGCCCCCGCGGCCGGGGAGAACGCGGCGGCCGCCGCGCCCTGGCCGAAGCGCGCGAGGCCGACCGCAGCCGGGTCACCGGCGAGGACGAACGCCGCCGAAGCCGCCGCGAACGCGAGCAGTCCGCCGAACAGCACCGGTCGCGGGCCGATCCGGTCGGTGACCGCGCCGAAGACCGGCTTGAGAACCACTTCGGCGCCGTCGTAGACGGCCAGCAGCAGCCCCAATGCCAGCAGGGACGCGAAACCCGTGTAGGCGCCCAGCCCGGCGGCGATGCTGTGCGCGCCGAAGGCGGTCACGAATCCGGCCGCGTACAGCGGGAGAACCTGCCCGGCGCGTTGACCGGTCACCGGCTCGGTGCCGGACATCCGGCCACCTCCTCGTCGTCCACTTCGGCGCGTTTGTTCACATCTGGTGCAGTGCTTGGAAGACCTGCTCGGTGTAGTCGGCCAACCGGTCGGCGCAGTGCTGCAATTGCTGCTGGGCCTCGGCGGCCGCCGGGGCGCCGAACACGTCGCGCGCCTTGAGCTCGCGGTACCAACGGCGCAGCCGCTCCAGGCTCTGCTCCTCCTCTTCCAGCTCGGCCATGGTCAGCTTGCCGTTGCGCAGTTCCTTGTCGATCTCGGCATCGAATTTGCCGCAGTCGGCCAGGAACTCCACCCACTCCTCCTGCCGCTCGGCCGTGAACATCTCCGTCAGCCGCGCCGAATCGGGTTCGTCGCGCCCCGTGGCAGCCAGCACCACGACCTCACCGGAGCCCCGCTCGGCGAGCTCGATGGCCCGCGCCACGCCGACGGCGACGCCAGGCACGTCCGGCAGCGTCCAGGTGCCCTGACCCAGCGAGAGCGCCCCGACCCGGCGCAACTCCCGCCACACCGCCACGCGGTGCCGCGACGGCTGCGCGGGCAGCCGCACGACGAGAACCAGCCACCTCATCACCTGATCCTCCGTCACGAGGATGAATGTATCACGCGTTACATCGCACCTCTTGCTTGCACCGCGCGGCCGACGTGACGTCGCCCATATGGGGGTTTGGGCAGCATCGCTTCGAACCTGCGTGCGGTAGTTTTTTCGGCATGTCGAATCCGCCGTCCTCGCCCGCCGAAGCCTACGAAGTACTACTGGGAGGCAACCGCAGGTTCGTCGACAACACGCGCCTGCACCCCAATCAGGACGCCGACCACCGCGCCGCCCTGGCTCCAGCGCAGCGGCCCTTCGCGGTCCTCTTCGGCTGCTCCGACTCACGGCTGGCCGCCGAGATCATCTTCGACCAGGGGCTCGGCGACCTGTTCGTGGTCCGCACGGCGGGGCACGTCATCGGCTCCGAGGTGCTCGGCAGCATCGAATACGGCGTCGGCGTGCTCGACGCGCCCTTGGTCGTGGTGCTCGGGCACGACTCCTGCGGAGCGGTCACGGCCGCGCGGGAAGCGTGCATTGAAGGCACCGCGCCGCACGGCTACATCCGCGACGTCGTGGAGCGGGTGACGCCGAGCGTGCTGGCCGCCCGCGCCAGCGGCGTCACCGAGGTCGACGACATCGTGGACGTGCACATCCGGCGCACCGGTGACCTGATGCTGGAGCGCTCCGCGCTGCTGGCCAACGCGGTGGCCGAGGGTCGCTGCGCGATCGCCGGGCTCTCCTACCGCCTCACCGACGGCACCGTCCGGCTCGTCGGCAGCCACGGCCCGCTGCTGCCCGCGGACTGAACCCAGGATCCACTGTGGCGCCTGCGGGCGTCCACTTCGGACATCGCTGGGCCTGGCCGCTCGGCCAGCCGATCCCGGTCGATCACGTTAGCCTGCGAAGGCACGGATCGGGCGAAAGGATCCAGCCTGGTGACGGTCCAGCCGCGTCGAGTGCTATTGATCAGCGCCACCATCGGAGAGGGCCACAACGCAACCGCCCGCGCCGTCGAGGAGGCGGCCCGGCAGGTGTGGCCGGAGTGCGAGATCGCCTGGTTGGACGCCTTGCGCGCGATGGGCCGGTGGGTGCCCGCGACGTTCAACTGGATCTACGTCACCAACGTCGAATCAACGCCGTGGCTCTACGACTTCTTCTACGAGTCGCTGTGGCGCTACCGCTGGTTCGCCAACGCCTCCCGCCGGTTCGTCGGCGCGTGGAGCGGGCGGCTGCTGCGCCGGGCCATCGCCGAGCACGCCCCGGACCTGATCGTCTCGACCTATCCGCTGGGCACCGCCGGGCTCGACTGGCTGCGCCGCCGGGGCGGCCTGAACGTGCCGGTGGCGGCGGTCGTGTCGGACTTCTCGCCGCACCCGTTCTGGGTCTACCCCGAGGTCGACCTGCACTACGTGATGAGCGAGGCGAGCCTGCGGGCGATGCGGCGGGCGGAACCAGACGCCGTCGGCGCGGTCTGCGTGCCGCCGGTCGTGTCGTCGTTCCGGCCCGCCGACCGGGCCACCGCGCGGCGGTCGTTCGGGCTCCCGGAATACGGTTTCACGGTGCTGATCTCGTGCGGCTCGTTCGGGTTCGGTTCCGTCGAGCGCGCGGTGGATGCGGCGTTGCTGGCCGAGGGAGTCGACCGCGTTGTCGTGGTCTGCGGTCGCAACACTGCCCTGCGACGGCGCTTCACCGACCGCGCGAACGATCGGATCGTCGCGCTGGGCTGGGTCGATGACATGCCCGGTTTGACTGCCACCGCGGATGTGGTGGTGACTAACGCGGGCGGGGCCACGGCGCTGGAGGCGCTGGCCTGCGGGCGCGCCGTGGTGATGTTCGAACCGATCGCCGGGCACGGGCGTGCGAACGCCGAACTGATGGCCGACGCCGAACTGGCCGAGCTGTGCCCGCGGGAGCCCGATCTGACCGGGACGTTGCGCCGCTGGGCGGCCGAGCCGGACGAGCTCGCGAAGCGGGAACACCGGGCCCTCAAGCACAGCCAGGTCGCCGACTTCACCGAACAGGTGGCCGCGCTGGCGCACCTGCCTCGCCACCACGGTCGCCGCCCGCTGCGTCCGCAGGACGCGTTCTTCGTGTACGCCACCACTCCGATCGTATTCCAGCACACCGGCGCGATCCTGCGCATGGAAGGCCCGCCGCGGTCCACATCGGACCTCTGCAAAGAAATCGGTCAGCGAATCTCCCAACGTGCCTCGGGATTGCCGATGCTGACCCGGCGGCTGATCGTTCGACGCGGTCGTCGGCCACAATGGATTCACAGCGCCGCGTTCGACATCGATGATCACCTGCGGTGCCGCGAGCTGAACAGCGAGCAGAGCGCTGCCCCTGTCATCGAGGAGTTCTTCGGCACCGCGGTTCGCACCGACCGGCCACCCTGGGAGCTGCTGCTGCTCAACGACGTCGGCACCGGCCACGCCTCGTTGCTGGCGAAGATGCACCACGCGCTGGGCGACGGTGTCGCGGTGACCAGCACGCTGCTGCGGTTGCTCAGCGACGGCCCGCCCCCGGCGACATCGCCGAGCCGCGCCGACCAGCCGTGGTACCGCCGGGCCGGGAAGGTCGCACGCGGATTGGTGAGCCTGGCCGGGGCCGGACCCGCGCCGAGCAGCCGCCTGGCAGGGCGCAGCACGCCGAACCGGTCGTACGCGGACGTCGAGCTCCCGGCCGCCGAAGTGCGCGGCTGCGCACGCGCGTACGGGGTGAGCGGCACGGCGTTCCTACTCGGCATGGTGGCCGAGGCGCTGCACCGGACGCTCGGAGACACCACACCGGGCCAGCGGTTCCGGATCATGTTGCCGCGCACCACGCGCACCGGGCGGGGCGGCACGGGCACCGGCGCTCCCGGCAACCACACCGTTTCGCTATCGCTCGACCTGCCGGTCGGGCCGATGCCACCAGCTCGCCGCCTCGTCGAGGTCACCGCCGGACTCGCCGAGCGGGGCCACACCGGCCAGCCCGCCGCTGCCAGTGCCGTGCTCGCGGCACTTGGCGTGCTGCCCGCGCCGCTGCACGCTTGGGTCGTGCGGCAGATTTACCAGCGTCGCTTCTTCAACGCCGTGGTGTCCGTGATGCCGGGACAGCGTCGTCCGACCCACCTCGGCCAGACGCTCATCGCGGGGGTAGTGCCGGTGCTGTCGCTGGCAGACGGCGTGGGCGTGGCGATCGGCGCTGTCAGCTGGGGCGAGCGGATCGGATTCGGGATCACCACCGACACCGGGCTGGCGCCGGAGGCCACCGAGCTCGCCGGTCACCTCCGCGATGCCTTCGCCGAACTGCGAGGAGACCGGCGGTGAGCGCGCAGGGCACCGTGCTCGTCGTGGCCGTTCCGGCGGCCGTCCTAGGCGCGGCCAGCTTCGGGCTGGCCAGCGCGATCCAGCACCGCGTCACCAAGCAGGTGCCGAAGGTGCGCACGCTGAGCCCCCGCTTGCTGTTCGATCTCGTGCGCAAGCCGATCTGGGTGCTCAGCATCGGCACCGTGATCATCGGGCTGTCGCTGCAGGTGGTGGCGCTGGCCTTCGGACCGCTGGTGCTGGTGCAGCCGTTGCTGGTGACCTCGGTGCTCTTCGGCGCGGCGTTCGCGGCATGGCTGGCACACCGCAAGATGGACCTGGTGCTGGCGCTGGGCGGGCTGGCCTGCGTCGGCGGCCTGTCCGCGTTCCTGGTGCTGGGGCGGCCGTCCGGGCAGGGCAACGAGTTCACCGGGGCGTCGATACTGCCGTTGGCGCTGGCGCTCGGGCTGCTCATAGTGGTCTCACTGCTGGCCGCGCGGTGGCTGCCCGGCGAGATCGGGGTGATCGGCATGGCAGTGGCCACCGGCGTGTTCTACGGGGTGACCGCCGGTTTGATCAAGGTCGTGGCCGGGCACTTCCGCAGCGGCGGGCTCGCCGAGCCGTTCCACCACTGGTCGCTGTACGCGGTGTGCGTGATCGGGCCGATGGGGTTCCTGCTAAGCCAGCAGACCTTCCAGCGGGGCCGGTTGATGTCGCCCGCGCTGGCCGTGATCACCACGGTGGACCCGTTGGTGGCGGCCGCGATCGGAGTGAACTGGCTGGGCGAGCGCATCGAGTACTCTCCCGCGATCTTGGCCGGTGAGGTGATCTCCGTCGTGGTGATCATCGGCGGGATCGTGGTACTTACCCGCCGGGGCGAGCAGCTGCGCCGGGCGATGGAGGAACACCAGCGCAACGACGGCACGACGGATTCGTCATGGGGCTGACGGTGCGCGGGCGCACCGCGCTGGTGACGGGCGCGTCCTCGGGCATCGGCGCGGCGACCGCCGCTGAGCTGAGCTCCCGCGGATGCCGGGTCCTGCTGGTCGGCCGCGACGAGCACCGGCTTGCCGAGGTCGCCGGGCGCACAGGTGGGGAACCGGTGCCCGCCGACCTGACCGATCCTGCTGGGCTCGACCGGGCCGCCGCGGCCGCCCGCGAAGTCGATCTGCTGGTGCACGGCGCGGGCATCGGCTGGGCCGGAGACCTGAGCGCGATGCCGCCAGAGCGGATCGGGGCGCTGACGGCGGTGAACCTGACCGCGCCGATGCTGCTGACCCGCGCGGCGCTCCCCGACCTGCGGCGGCGGTGCGGGCACGTCGTGTTCGTCGCCTCGATCGCCGTGGTGGGCGTGCCCGGCGAGGCCGTCTACTCGGCGACCAAAGCGGGCTTGCGGGCCTTCGGCGCGAGCCTCCGCTACTGCGACGGGGTCGGCGTGACCACAGTGTTCCCCGGCGCGGTCCGCACGCCCTTCTTCGCCGGGCGCCGCTACGACCGCCGCTTCCCACGCATGGTCAGCCCGCGCGAAGTGGCCGAGGCGCTGGTGCGCGGCGTGGAACGGGACGCGGAAGAGGTGTTCGTCCCGAAATGGCTCACCGCGCCCGCTCGGCTGCAGGGTCTGCTGCCTGGCACGTTCCACCGCCTCGCCCGCCTCTTCGGCTGACTGCGGCCGTCACCCCCGCAACGCGCGGATCGACTCGCGCAGCGAGCCCATGGTCGCCAGCACGGCGGTCGGTTCGTAGCCGCAGTGCGCCATGCAGTTGGCGCAGCGCGGATCACGGCCTCGCCCGTAGGCGGACCAGTCGGTGTCGGCCAGCAACTCCTGGTAGCTCCCCGCGTAGCCGTCGTTCATCAGGTAGCACGGGCGCTGCCAGCCGTACAGCGAGTACGACGGGATGGCCCAGGCCGTGCACCGGAAGTCGACCCTGCCCTCCAGGAAGTCCAGGAACAGCGGCGAGTGGTTAAAGCGCCACTTCTTTCGCCGGCCGTCGGCGAAAACCTTCCGGAACAGCTCGCGGGTTTCCGTCACGCCCAGGAAGTGCTCCTGGTCAGGCGCCTTGTCGTAGGCGTAGGCCGGCGAGAGCATCATCTGGTCGACCCGGAGGTCGTTGTTGAGGTACTCCAGCACCTCGATGACCGACTGCGGGGTGTCGGAGGTGAACAACGTCGAGTTGGTGGTCACCCGGAACCCGCGCCGCTGGACCTCCTTGACGTTGTCCACCGCCTGCGCGAACACGCCCTGCTTGCACACCGACTCGTCGTGCCGCTCCTCCAGCCCGTCGATGTGCACGGCCCACGCGAAGTACGGCGACGGCCGAAACTTGTCGATCTTGCGTGGCAGCAGCAGCGCGTTGGTGCACAGGTAGACGAACTTCTTGCGCCTGACCAGCTCGTCGACGATGAGCTCGATCTCGGGGTGCATCAGAGGCTCGCCGCCGGCGATGGACACCACCGGCGCGCCGCACTCCTCCACCGCCGCGACGGCCTGCTCGACCGGCATCCGCTTCTTGAGCACGCTCGCCGGGTGCTGGATCTTGCCGCAGCCCGCGCAGGCCAGGTTGCACGCGAACAACGGCTCCAGTTCCAAGGTCAGGGCGAACTTCTCGCGGCGCGCGAGCTTCTGCTTCACCAGGTAAGCGCCGACGCGGATCGCCTGGCGCATCGGAATGCCCATCAGGACACCTCCTCGGGTGCGGCGGATCGGATCTCCGGCGGGACGGTGCGCTCCCGCAGGACGGCGCGGCCCCACCGCGGCAGGCACGAGCCGACGGCGTGCAGCCGGGCGAGCGCGGTCAGCGCGCGACCCGGCGTGCCGGGCCGGAGCAGCGGTTGCCGTGCGGTGTCCACTACGACCCGCACGACGCCGAATGGACGCCCGCCTGCTGCCTCGGCCAGCGCTGCTGACTCCATGTCGACGGCAAGCACCCCAGCACGGGCCATCTCGGCGCGCTGGGCGCCGTGCACCACGCGACCAGCTGTGGCGATCGGCCCGCAGCGCACCGGGAACCCGGCGCGGCGCAACTCCGCTGCCAATGACGGTGCCGCTGGGCAGCGCACGGTGCCGCGCTGACCGCGGAGCTCATCGGCCACGATCACATCGCCGGTGCAGACCTCGGTGCCGACCCCGCCGGCGAGCCCAGCGACGACCAAGACGTCGAAGTCTGCCGCGGCGAGCGAGGCCGCGCTGCGGGCGCTGCGGCGTGGTCCGTAGCCCGTGCGGCGCACGGTCCCGGGGCCCGGGGCCGCCCGCAGGGCTCGGGCTTCGACACCCAGCGGGGCGCAGACCAGCAGCCGAATCGCAGTCATCTCAGACCCCAGCACGTTGGTACCGTCCGAGCGCGGTGAGCGGGAAGATCACTCGGTACAGGTGGTAGTTGATGTAGAAGTCGCCGGGGAACCCGGTGCCGGTGAACTGCGGTTCGTCCCAACCGCCGTCCACCCGTTGGGTGCGGGCCAGGTACTGCACGCCGCGGTGCACCGCATCGGTGCCGTGCCGGCCCACCGCCACTAGCGCCAGCAACGCCCAGCCGGTTTGCGATGCCGTGGAATCGCCCCGGCCGATCCACTCCGGGTCGCGGTAGGAGCGCAGGTCCTCGCCCCAGCCACCGTCGGCGTTCTGGTGGCGTTCCAGCCACCGCACCGCCCGCCGCAGCGCCCGGTGGTCGGGTTCGAGGCCTGCCCGGACCAGCGCCGGGACCACGGCTCCGATGCCGTAAACGTGGTTCGCGCCCCAACGGCCGAACCAAGATCCGTCCTTCTCCTGGTTGTCCAGCAGCCACTTCACGCCCCGGCGCAGCACCCGGTCGTCGTGCCCCAGCGCGGCCAGCGCCTCCACCACGTGCGCCGTCACGTCGGCCGACGGCGGGTCGATCACCTCGCCGAAATCGCAGAACGGCAGCTTGCGCACCAGCGCCCGGGTGTTGTCGGCGTCGAAGGCGCCCCAGCCGCCGTCGCGGGACTGCATGCCGCGCAACCAGCGGACACCGCGCTCGATGGCGCCGCGGACCGCCTCCCGGTCCGGGTGCTCGATCCGGTTCAGCGCTAGCAGCGCTTCGGCGGTGTCGTCGATGTCCGGGTAGCCGTCGTTGTCGAACTCGAACGCCCAGCCGCCCCCGGGCGGCACGCCCGGACGGCGCACCGACCAGTCGCCCTTGACCCGGATTTCCTCGGTCAGCAGGAAGTCGGTCGCCCGGAGCAGCGACGGGTGGTCGGCAGGCACCCCCGCATCGCGCAGCGCCTGCATGCCGAGCACGGTGTCCCACACCGGGGACTGGCAGGCCTCCAGCCGCCGCAGAGGACCGGCCGGGGTCTGCTCGCGGATCAGGAAGCCCTCCAACCCGGCGAGCCCGTGCCGCAGCACCGGGTGGTCCAGCGGATAGCCGAGCAGGTGCAGCGCCAGCAGCGAGTACACCCACGGCGGCTGGATCCCGCCCCAGGAGCCGTCTGCTTCCTGTCGCGCCACGATCCACTCCGCCGCGCGCAGCATCGCGTGCTTGCGCAACGCCCTGATCGGGCGTCGGTGGTAGCCGCGCAGAACCCGGTCCAGTGCGTGGAAACCATACTTCCACGACCACTGTGGACGGACCAGTTCCGCCACGCGTCCGGTGCGCAGTTCGCGCACGTCGATGCCGAGGTTCCGGCATGGCCGCAGCGTGCACACCACGGTCAGCGGGACGACGGTCTGCCGCGCCCAGCACCCCCAGTCCGCGACGTTGAGCGGGAACCACTTCGGCAACAGCACGAGTTCCGGCGGCATCGCGGGCAGTTCGTCCCAGGACCATTCGCCGAACAGCGCCAACCAGATTCGGGTGAACACCCGGGTGGACTCCAGCCCGCCACGCGCCAGGATCCAGTCGCGTGCTACCGCCATGTGCTCGGCGTCGACGTCGTCACCAGCGAGCTTGAGCGCCGTGTAGGCCTCCACCGTGGTGGACAGGTCGCCGGGTCCGCCGTAGAAGTTCGCCCAGGTGCCGTCGGGGCGCTGCTGCGAGCGGATCCAGCGGGCGGCCTGCTCGGTCTCGGCAGCCGTGCGGATGCCGAGGAACTGCCGCAGCAGCAGGTCCTCGACGTCCATCGTCACGTTGGTCTCCAGCTCGCCCTTCCACCAGCCGTCGGGGTGCTGGAGGGAGAGCAGGTAGTCGCGGCCCGCGGCCAGCGCGGTCCGGGCATCGGCTCGTGCGGCGGAAGCGGAAACCACGCCGGTGCGGATTGGCTGCTGCAACTGATCGGTCAAAGCTTCCTCCGTACGATGAACTCGGCCAGCTCGGCCAAAGACTCGGTCGCGTCGCCCTCGGGCAAGTACTCGTCGGCGGCGGCCAGCCGCCGCTCGCACTCTTGGCGGGTCCAGTCCGCCGAGCCGGCCCGCTGCACCATTTCGGCGGCCTCGTGCAGCTGGTCCTCGGCGAGCGGTTCGGGCTGCGCGTACAGCCGGTGCAGCCGATCGCCGGCGGCGGTCCCGGAGCGCAGCGCGTGCACGACGGGCACCGACTTCTTGCGGGCCCGCAGGTCGGACAGCACGGGCTTTCCGGTGACGTCGGGGTCGCCCCACAGGCCGAGCAGGTCGTCGACGAGCTGGAAGGCCATCCCCAGTTCGGTGCCGTAGGCGTGCAGCCGGGCCACGGTTTCCTGCGGCGCGCCGACATGGAGCGCGCCGATGGATGAGGCGCAGGCGAGCAGCGCGGCGGTCTTGTCGTGCGCCATCTGCAGGCATTCGTCGAGCCGGACATCGGCGCGGCGCTCGAAGTCCAGGTCGGCGGCCTGCCCGGCGATCAGGACGCGGGTCGCGATGGACAGCGACCGGGCCGCTGCCGCCGCATGGCGCGACGGCGATTCCAGCAGGATCTCGTTGGACAGCGCCAGCAACGCGTCCCCTGCCAGCAGCGCCGCCGGTTTTCCGAAGACGGTCCACGCGGTCGCCCGGTGGCGGCGGGAGGTATCGCCGTCCATCACGTCGTCGTGCAGCAGGGAGAAGTTGTGCACGAGTTCTACCGCGGCCGCCGCGACGATCGGATCCCCTGCTCTGGTGGCAACGCTGCGCGCGGACAGCAACACCATCGCCGGCCGCAGGGCCTTCCCGCCACCACCGCCCGGGGAGCCGTCGGCGTCGCTCCAGCCGAAGTGGTACTCGCACACCCGGCGGGTGTCCGGATCGAGTCGGTCCACTGCGTTGCGCAGCACCGGATCCACCGCCTCCCTGGCGGTTTGCAGGGCTGGTGGCAGAACGGTCGTCATGCTGTCACCTCCACGCCGTGTTGCGAGCGCTGGTCCAGATCCACTACCTCGGCGGCGCGGGTACCGCTGAGCACCGCTCCCTCCGTCGTGTCGGGCCATCCGGTGGCGGTCCACGCCCCGGCGAGCACCAGGCCGGGCACCTCGGTGCGGGCCTGCGGCCGGAGCGCGGCGGTGCCGGGCGCCTGCCGGAAGGTCGCGTTGGGCTCGCGGGTGACGAAGAAGTCGAGGACCCGCGCGCGGCGAGCGTGCGGGAAGATTTGCCGCAGCGCGGGGATGAACAGGTCGTGCAGGTAATCGGTGCGCGCCTGGAGGTGTTTTTCGGCGGCGGAAAGCGAGACGGCCAAGTACTGCCCGCGGGGTGCGCCGGAGATGGCTGTCCGGTCGAAGACCCATTGCACCGGGGAGTCCAGCACAGCGGCCATCTCGAGACTGGTGACCGGCCGGTCGTAGAGCACGTGCACGTTGACGATCGGTGCTGCGGACAGCTTCGCCCACGTCGCCACGCCCGGTATCGGAAGGTCCGCCACAAGCGTCGCCGCCGCGCGGTGCGGGACCGCGACGACGACCGAGTCCGCGGTGAGCACCGATTCCCTGGTGTTCTCGCGCACCGGGACCTGAAAACCCGTGCCGGAGCGGCGGATCGCCCGAGCCTTGCAGCGGAGCCGGATGCCGACACCCGCTTCCAGCAATGTGCGGTGGGCGGCTTCGCCGTGCAATTGCCCCAGCGGCACCTGGGGAATCCCGATGTCGGCGCTGTCGGTGGTGTCCAGCACGCCCGTCCGGAACACCTTGGCCGCCAACGCCATCGACGCATCCGCAGGCTCGGCGTTGAGCGCCGCCAACGTCAACAACCCCCACAGCGCATCGACGGCGCGCGGCGACTCGCCGCGCTGCCTCAGCCACTGCCCGAGACTGATGTCGTCCAGCGCGGGGTCGGCCGGATCGAGCCGCCGAAGCGCCAGCGCGGTGCGCGCCACCCGCATCCGTTCCGCCGCGGTCAGCATCCGGTACCCCAGCAGCGTCGGGGTCAGGTGTGCCGGCGCCGGGAGGTTCCAGCGGCACAGCACCGAAGCCCGGCCGCCGGGGCTGAGCACCGGGACGTGGAACCGTGGTTGCACGCTGATCGAGTCGGCGACGCCGAGCCGCCGCAGCAGGCCGGTGTAGGCGGTGTAGCAGCGTAGGAAGACGTGCTGCCCGGTGTCCACCACGAGGTCGCCGCGCACGAAGGAGTAAGTCGCGCCGCCCAGCCTGGGGCGCGTCTCCAGCAACTCGACCTCGAATCCCAGTTCGGCGCAGCGCAGCGCCGCCGTCACCCCGGCCAGGCCGCCGCCGACCACCACCACGCGCCCCCGGCTCACGGTGCCATCCCCGCCAGCGACCGCGCCGCGACGCCCGCCTTTCGCCAGCCAGACAGCGAGGTCCGCTGGTGCAATGCGGCACGCGGGTCGGCGGCGATGCAGGCCAGCAGTTCGTGGTAGATGCCCGCCATCGACGCGCAGCACGCCCGGCTGCGCCGGTCGAGCATCGGCAGCAGCCGGAGCCCTTTGGCGTACCACTGCTCGGCGCGGGCGGCCTGGAAGCGGATCAACCGGCCCCACCTCTCCGGGTCCTCGATCCGCCCGTTGCCCGGCTCCAGCCGAACGCCGAACCTCTCGAGGTCCTCGGCAGGCAGATAGACCCGCCCGGCCAGCTGGTCCTCCTGGATGTCGCGCAGGATGTTGGTCAGCTGCAGCGCGACACCGAGCGCGTCCGCGCGTCGCTCGGCCGTGGGCGGGTCGATGGTGCCGAACACGCCCAGTGACAGCCGCCCGATCGAACCGGCCACGCAACGGCAGTAGTGCAGCAGTTCCTCGAACGTGCCGTAGCGCACGCCGCGTACATCGGCTTCGCAGCCGTCGATGAGCTCGTCGAAGGCCGCCAGTGGCACCGGCAGCTTTGCCGCCGAGTCCGCCAGCGCCACCAGCACCGGGTCGGCGGCACCGATGCTCGCCGCGTGGATCGCCTCCCGGGCCTGCTTCAGGCTCCGCAGCTTCTCCTCGCACGGCAGGTCGCCGTCGCCGATGTCGTCCACGCGGCGGGCGAAGGCGTAGACCGCCGACAGCGCCCGCCGCTTCGGGCCGGGCAGCAGCCGGATCCCGTAGGAGAAGTTTCGCGCCTGCTCCCGGGTGATCTGCTCGCACTCCAGGTAGGCGTCCCGGATCCGGGCCCAATCGGTCACCAAATGCCTCCCAACACGTACAACCGTCCCCATTCGGCGAAGGTCCGCCCCCGCCCCGGCCGCACGTCGAAGCCGAGCGGATCGTGCTTCGCCGCGGCGAACGCCGCCGCCGTGGCACGTCCGCCCGCGACATAACCGGCGACCGCTATCCGGGCCATCCCGGATAGCTCCCCGACCAGCGGTGCGCCGGCGTCGAGCATCCGGCGCGCGCGGTCCACTTCGTACTTCACGAGCCCACAGAGCCTCGTCGAGGCGCGGTCGGCGACCAGTTCCGGTTCCTGGCAGCCGAAGCGCTGCATGTCGTCGGTCGGCAAGTACACCCGGTCCTGGCGGTAGTCCTCGGCGATGTCCTGGCAGTGCTCCAGGATCTGCAGCGCGCTGCAGATCCTGTCGGAGAGCGTGATCAGCGCGGGTTCGGCCCGTCCGAAGACGTGCAACACCGCTTCCCCGACCGGGTTCGCGGACAAGGCGCAGTAGTCGAGCAGGTCCGGGAAGCTGCGGTAGCGCCGCACCTGCTGGTCCTGCCGGTTGGCGTCGATCAACTTGACCAGCACCTCTAGCGGAATGGCACACTCGGCGACCGTCGGTGTCAGCGCACGCAGCATCGGAATCCGAGCCGTTGCCTGGTAGGCGCGCTTGAGATCTATTTCGAGGAAGTCGAGTAGCGCCCCGCGGTTGCCAGGAGCCTCGTCCCCGGCGTAGTCGACCAGCCGGAAGAAGCCGTACAGGGCGTGCAGATGCCGTCGCAGCCCGCGCGGCAGGATCCGGGCGGCGACCGGGAAGTTCTCCGACCGCATCCGGGCGAGCACCGCGGCACTCCGCGGAAAATCACCCGAACGTGGCATCCCGTCCGAGTTTTCGGAATCCCCGCCGGACATCGCGCTATCAGGCAGCGACAAGACCATCGAACCCTCCTCCTATCCCCGCCGACCAGGAGGCGCATTCGGCATCGTATGAGCACCTATGCGGCACCGCAGGGCGAGCAACGATGCGCCGATTTTTCCCGTGATTCGTAACGCTGTTCGACCAGAAGAACTTGTGGTCTACAGAGGACGCGGGACGATCACCACAGTGGACCGGACGAGGCCGCCGAGCCCACTCCGGCCGAACAGACACAACGTCAACAATCCGCCGGTCACGGCCGCTCCGGCGCAGGTTCCGCTGCGCCGGCGACATCCGGGCAAAAACCCAAGACCGTCGTCGATCATCCCGCCGGAGATCCGCGCTTCGTCACGCGCGGACCTTCGCGGCAGCGGAGATGTGCGGGATTTCCGCGACACCTTCAAAGAACTCACCGACGCCACGGCCCCCGACGAGGCGCTGAGCGCCGTGTACACCTCCGGCACCACCGGCGACCCGAGCGGCGTGGTGCTCTCGCACCGCAACTTGCTCCACCAAGCTGTCATGCAGGACTTACTGGTGGCCAACGCCGGAGCACCCGCGTTCGGTGCCGTACCTGCCGATGACGCACGTCGCCGAGCGGATGCTGAGCATCTACGTGCCGATCTGGACGGCGGGCCACATCACGACCTGCCCGGGTCCGGCCGTGCTGCAACCAGGCCGCGCTGCTCCAGCAGGCGCGGGACGTGGCGTCATCGTCGTCCGCTGGATCCCGAATGTCCTCGAACGCTTCCCGGGCCGCGTCCAGCACTCGATCATCGGCGCGTTCCGACAACGGGCGCTGCAAGGCGCCTTCCAACGCACCGGGTGTCACGTGGCCACCGGGCAGGTCTGCTTCGCCCGGCGCTTGACGTGGTAGCGGTGGAACGAATCCGGCCCGAGGTCGGTGATGTCATAACCGTCCGGATAGGATATCGGATCCGGCCCGACCGGGCGGGAATCCGGCCGGACCGGCCCCACACGAACGAGCTCGGCGCGCACCTTCAGCGCCGCCTCGGCGGCCTTGCGGCCGACGTTGCCGGCCTGCGGGAAGCCGAAGGCAGCCAGTAGGTGCGGCTCCATCAGGAACCGCGCCGCCCGCGCCACTGCCGGTGACAGTAACCGGGGATACCAGGAGCCGAACAGGTCCAGCGTCGCGTCGACGACGCGGCGGCCGCCCGCGCCGAATTCGAAGTGCTCCCGCTCGTAGTCGTCGAATAGCCGCTCGAACTCCGCGTATGTCTCCGGGATTCCGGAGAGTTTCATGCCTTCGCCGAGCCGCCGCATGGTGTTGGTCAGCGCCCGCACCTCGCGCGGGTGCAGCTTCCGCCAGCCGAACTGCTCGATCCAACGCACCGGCGTCACCACGAACGTCGACAGCGTGTAGGCGTAGTCGTCGTTGCTGATCCGGTACCGGCCGTGGATGGCGTTGAGCTGTTCCAGCGCCTGCCGCCCGCGGTCGCTGGTGGTGCCCCAGTGGAAAATCTCGTAGAGGACGAGGACGGTGTCGTCGTAGCGCTTCTGCGTGGACCAGGCGAATTCGCCGGTGCGGTCCAGCAGCCGGCCGATGCTGGGCACCGCGTAGGTTCGGAACAGCGCGAACTCCAGGGCCTTGGTGATGTCCCAGGGGAATTCGTACTCGGCGAGCAGCCGGTAGATCTCCTCGCAGTCACGGTCGGGATCGAGCGCGAGGATCCGCTCCAGCCGGTCGAAACGCCTCATTGCACAGCACCTCGTCTCGGGCGCATGTTCGATTGCCGCGACCGTAGCGAGCGGTGAGACAGCTGGGCAACAACCGTCTCACCGTCTCGCCCGACCGGCCTAGCGGAACAGCTCCGCATCAGCCGTCCAGCTGGTCGATGGTCGCAATCGAGGGGCGTTCGGTGCGCTGGAGGTCGCGGGCCACGTCCTCCGCGTCGCGGAGCACGCGCACGGCGTTGTGCCAGGTTAGCTTGGCGAGGTCGGCCTCGGACCAGCCTCGGGTGATCAGCTCCGCGATCAGGTTCGGGTACCCGGCGACGTCGTCCAGGCCCTGCGGGGTGAAGGCGGTGCCGTCGTAGTCGCCGCCGATGCCGATGTGGTCGATGCCCGCGACCTCGCGCATATGATCGAGGTGGTCGGCCACGGTCCCGGCGGTGGCCACCGGCCGCGGATTCGCGGCCTCGTACGCCCGCAGCGCCTCCAGTGCCTCGGGCTTCGTGTCCAGCGGATCGAAGCCCTGCTCGCTCAGCACGTCCTGGGCCCGCTTGCTCCATTCGATCGCCGCGGGAAGCACGAACTTCGGCACGAAGGTAGCCATCGCAACGCCACCGTTGGCGGGCAACGCTGCCAGCACGTCGTCGGGGATGTTGCGCGGGTGGTCGCAGACGGCCCGTGACGAGGAGTGCGAGAAGATCACCGGGGCTCGGGTGGCGCCCAGCGCGTCCCGCATGGTGTCGGGGGCGACGTGCGAGAGGTCCACCAGCATGCCCAGCCGGTTCATCTCGCGCACCACCTCGACGCCGAAGCGGGTCAGCCCCTTCGCAACCGGTTCGTCGGTGGCCGAGTCCGCCCACGGCACGTTGTCGTTGTGGGTCAGCGTGAGATAGCGGACGCCCAGTTCGTGCAGGGCGCGCAAGGTGGCAAGCGAACACGCGATGGAGTGGCCGCCCTCGGCGCCCATCAGCGAGGCGATGCGGCCGTTGGCGCGGGCGGCCTCCAACTCATCGGCGGTGCGCGCGAGCTGCAATTGCTCCGGGTAACGCGCGACGAGCGCGCGCACGCAGTCGATCTGCTCGATCGTGGCGCTGACCGCCTTGTCGCCCTGGTACTCGGCCTTGACGTAGACCGACCAGAACTGGCCGCCGACGCAGCCGGCGCGCAGCCGGGCCAGGTCGGTGTGCAGCCGCGCCGACTGGTCCTGGGCGATATCGCAGCGGTCCAGGTCATAGCCGACCTGCTCGCGCAGTGCCCAAGGCAGGTCGTTGTGTCCGTCGATCACCGGGTGCTCGGCGAGGAGCGTCCGTGCCCGCTCCAGCGCTGCTTTGTCGGTCATCTCCGCACCCCAATCTCCCGAGATCATCCCATCGGGTGCACTCGATGCAGCGAGCATATCCGGCGTCGAACCGCCCCAGCCGCCACGCGCATCGGCGCCGCCACTGATCGAATCGACGAATCCCGTCACTGGCCGCACCATCAAGCCATGGACCACATCCCCGGGCAGCAGGACGGCAACGATCTGCCCACAGTGCTCGCCGAGTACGGGCACCTGGCGGCGCAGTTGCCGAGCGCCTCCCGCCGCCGCGCCGAGGCGCTGCGTGCCCGCCTGGCGGAGCTGGACATACTGATCGACGAGCACATCGCCCGCCTGACCCCGCACCAGTCTCCACCCGACGCGGAAGACCAGCACCGGCACAACCACCCGGGCATCGACCGCCAGGGGGTCCACGGCGCGTAAAGCTTTGGGGGGCGGATGGAGACTGGCGGTTTGAGCTCGCAGGGCGGCTCGGTGGCGGAGCGGCCGATGTTGCGGTGCTGCGGCCAACGTCGGCTGCGCCCACGGGACGAGTGACGAAGCCGCGCTTGATCGTGAGGCGTTCACGTCGGCCTGCCAACTGCGGATCCCGTCGATTCCGCCGAGGTTGCCGATGGCGAAGCCGCATCACTTCGGCTTGGCACCCGAGGGCGGCGGCGGGGACGAGCGCCAGGGGTTCCACGCATCCTCGGCGGTAGAGCGCCTCGCAGCGCCGCCGAACGGTGCTCTCGTTTACACCCAGCTGTTTGGCCAAGCCCTGGAACGACGCACGGCCGTCTTCGCGCAATAACGCAAGGATCCGGCCGTCCAGTGCGTCGAAGTGCGAATCGTCGCAGACGTGCGGCGCACGCGGCTGGCACAAGCCGTCGGCGCCGCCGATGAGCTGACGGCTCCAGTCCTGCACCTACGGGATGCCTTGCAGTTCCTCCACCAGCAGCGTGTGCAGCCCAACCCCGCGCGATACCTGGATCTCGACGATCAGGTCGTGCTCGCCGGTGAGCACCACCAAGAACGGACGTCCGGACGGTCCACGAGCGCCGCGGCCGTCGCCAGCTGCGCAGCAAACCCGTGCTAACAACAAGTCCCCGGCGCGGCCTTGCTGCAAATTTCTTCCGCTTAACCCGCAACTCGTTGAACACCACCAACGCGACGCCAACCGCACATCATGCGACCAATCCGAGGACAGCCGGTAGAGCACCCGCGCCATTGAAGTAGAGAACGCCGCGCATCGAGTCCACGGCCTGACCCAACGGCAGGAACCGGTGCAGCGACTGGAAGAAGGTCGGCACCAGCTCCTTGGGGATCGCGCCGCTGCTGGAAGGCATGCTCAACATCACGAACATCCCAATCGCAACGCCGGATATGAACTGCTTCACGAGAGGCACCAACCCGAGCGTCGTCCACGCGACGGCTCGGGTGAGCAGAAATTCGATCAGCAGCAGGATCGGCTCGTTGTAGATCACGTCCATGGACAGCCCGTCATCCAGCTGCCGCTGCTGGACACCCTCGTCCACGCCCGACGGCAGCCGTCCAGCACCAGTTCCGAGTTCCGCGAGGTCGTCATGCACGGCCGGGACACCCGAATGACCGACCTGGAACAACCGGTCTTCGCCTGGCGCTTACCGCGCAGGCGCAGAAGTGACGCCGTCGCGGGCGTAGCCTGGACAGTGGAGGGATTCCGGGAGAAATCATGCGGCGCGGGCAAATGCGCCTACTGTTCGCAGCGGCGCTGATCTTGCTCGCGGTGTTCGGTATGGCCGCCTGCGGCCTGTTCTCGACGCCGCGCGCTGGGTACCCCTCACGGCCGGAATCCCCTCCCGCCAGTACTACCCCCGCCCCCGCCCAGCCTCCGGGCCCGGCGGTGCTCGCGGTGAAGATCGACAACGTGCCCGAAGCGCGGCCGCCGGTCGGCATCGGCGTCGCCGACGTGGTCTACGTCGAACCGGTGGAGGGCGGCTACAGCCGCCTGCTGGGGATCTTCGCGTCGCACCAACCGCCGACGATCGGGCCGGTGCGCAGCGCCCGGGAGACCGATGCGGAACTGCTCCCCCAGTTCGGGCACCCAACGCTCGCGTATTCCGGCGCGGCGCCCGAACTCCTGCCGCTCATCGCGGCGGCACCGGTGACCGACGCCTCCGACGCGCATCAGCCCGCGGCCTTCACCCGCGACGGGTCGCGGCCCGTCCCGCACAACCTGTTCGTCGACCCGTCGAAGTTGCCGCCCGGCGCGCCGTGGCCCGGCCAGAACCGGCTCACCCCCGGCCCCGCCCCTAGCGGCGGGACCCCGACGGGCCACTACGAGGTCACCTTCCCGTCCGCCACCGTCGGCTTCGACTGGTCAGCAGAGGAGCAGCGGTGGCTGGTGTCGATGGACGGGGCCCCGTACGCGGCCGTCGACAGCGGCCGGCTCGGCCCGCCGACCGTGGTGATCGAGCGGGTCAAGGTCCGCGAGTCGGCGATCCACGACGCCGCGGGCAACCCTTCGCCGATCGCCGAGACGGTCGGCAGCGGCCCGGTCACGATGCTCCGCGACGGGCGGGCGTTCAACGGCACCTGGTCCCGGCCCGCCCCGGACGCAGCCGCCACATACACCGGGCCATCGGGCGAGGCGCTGCTGCCCGCGGCCGGTCAGGTGTGGATCGTGCTGACGCCGTGAGGGACGCGGGATGGATTTGATCCGGTTGTTCCTCTGCGGCGACGTGATGCCCGGCCGTGGCGTCGATCAAATCCTGCCGCATCCAGGCAACCCCGTCCTGCACGAGCACTACCTGCGGGACGCGCGCAGTTACGTCGCGGCGGCCGAAGCGCGCAACGGTCCGATCAGCAGCCCGGTCGGCTTCGGCTGGCCCTGGGGCGGCGCGCTGCGCGCACTCGACTCGGCCGCGCCCGACGTGCGGGTGATCAACCTCGAATCCAGCATCACCGGCGGCGGCGAGTTCGCCCCGGACAAGGGCGTGCACTACCGGATGAATCCGGCGAACGTGGATTGCCTGCGCGCCGCTCGGCCGGACGTGTGCAGCCTGGCAAACAACCACGTCCTGGATTTCGGCCGCCGAGGACTGGCCGACACCCTCGACGCGCTGTCGGGGGCGGGCCTGCGCTGGGTCGGCGCCGGGCACGACGCTGACGAAGCACACCAGCCGGCGGTAATCGGCACCCCGCACGGCCGGATCGTGGTCTTCGGCTACGGCGCCGAGTCCAGCGGCATCCCGGCGAGCTGGGCGGCGACCGCGAACCGGTCGGGCGTGAACTTCTTGCCCGACCTCTCCGATCGCTGGGCCGCCGAGATCACCGGCGAGATCCGGGAGCGGACCCGCCCCGGCGACATCGTGGTCGTCTCGCTGCACTGGGGCACGAACTGGCAGTACTACGTCGGCGCCGACCAGGTCCGTTTCGCACACCGGCTGATCGACGGCGGCGTGCACGTGGTGCACGGGCATTCGTCGCACCACCCGCGGCCGATCGAGATCTACCGCAACCGGCTCGTGCTCTACGGCTGCGGCGATTTCATCGACGACTACGAGGGCATCCCCGGCTACGAGCAGTACCGGGACGACCTGCGCCTGCTGTTCTTCGCGGCGCTGGCTCCCTCCGGAGACCTCGTCGATCTTCGTATGCTGCCGATGCAGGCCAGGCGGATGCGCCTGCACCCCGCCTCGGCCGCCGACGCCGAATGGCTGTGCGCCACGTTGGCCCGGATCAGCGCCGGTTTCGGCACCTCCGTGGCGCTGTCGAACAGAACGCTGCACGCAAGCCGCCGCCCGAGCGCATCACCGGCGCAGCACTGAGGTACGGTCCCGCATTGTCCATAAAGGACGACCGATCCGAAGGAGCGCCTCCCGGCATGGCCCGCACCGACGTCGCCCCGGCGCGCACGCGCCGGATCATCCGGATGGACCAGAGCGCGGCGCGGCAGCACCCGCCGCGACGCCGCCGCGGCTACACGGTCCGCTTCGAAATCGGCGGCGTAACGGGTCACCTGACCACCAACGCTTACCCGGACGGCAAACTCGGCGAGGTCTGGGTAAGCGTCGACCAGCAGGGCAGCCCGCTCAGCGGCTTCCTGGACAGCTTGTCGGCCGCCGTATCGCTGGGCCTGCAGCACGGGGTACCGCTGGAGAAGTACGTGGCGAAGTACGTGGGCATGCAGTTCGAACCGCGCGGCTCGGTGACCGACCCGGACATCGAGTACGCCCACTCCCTCCCCGACTACGTCTTCCGCCGCCTCGCCCTCGACTACCTCGACGCGCCGACCTGCGCAGAACTCGGCATCCGCAGTGGATCCCGTTGACTCGCACCGACTTCCCGCTCCACCGGCCGGCGATGCCCCTACCTGGCGGGAACGGCATGACCTCTCCGAGCGCGTCCGCATCGCGGGGGACATCCACGCCCGGCTGCTACCCGTGGTCGCAGACCGGCCGATCCGTCCGCACGTGCAGGAAGTGGCGCCGATCGAGAACGCGGCCCGCGCTCTGTTGGAGGTCGCCGCCGCCGGTTCGGCGGACAAGATCGTGCTGGATTTCGGTTGAGCCGCCGCGCGGCGATCGGGAAATTCCGCTGGTTCATCGGTTAAAGTGATCTTTCCCAGCACAGTGGAAGGAACCTGCAGCGATGCCCAAGTTCACCTGGCACACCAGCGCCGTGCCCGAGGGCCTGCCGGTGCGGCAGGTGTACGGGTTCCTGTTCGTCCCGGATGGGCGGCTGCTGATCCGCCTCGACGGCAACAAGCATTCGCTGCCGGGCGGTCGCCCGGAGCCCGGCGAGGTCGAGTACGTCGACATCCTGCGCCGCGAGACCATGGAAGAGGTCACCGTCGACATCGGCGAACCGCATTACCTGGGCTACCAGCGCGTGGATGACGGCATCTCGCCATACGCCCAGGTCCGGATGGCCGCGCTGATCACCACCGTGCACCCGTCGGAGCCAGACCCGGACAGCGGACGGATCTACCGGCGGCTGCTGGTCCACCCGGGCAAGGCCGGCGACCTGCTCGCCTGGGGCGAGACCGGTTACCAGCAGGCGACCGCCGCCGCCGACGCGGCGGTCAACGTCTTCGACCTGCCCGGCTCCGGCCTGCCCGAGACTGGCTACCTCTGACGCGCAGGCTTTGCAGTTGAGGCGGAGCCGCGTGACGGGCTTGCTGGTAAGCGCTCTAAATCAGGCCACCTGGCCCGACTTCGCTGACCTGGTCAACAGGCACAACGGTGTGTGGGGCGGCTGCTGGTGCATGGCCTTGCACTCCGAAGGCGTGGACGGTACAGACGGCCGCGCAGAACCGGGCCAGCAAGGAATCTCGAGTGCGAGGGGGCCGAGCTCACGCTGCCCTCGTGTACGACGGCCCGACCTGCGTCGGCTGGTGCCAGTTCGGACCGACCGATGAGCTGCCGCGGATCAAGCACCGGCGTGCGTACCTCGCCGATCTGGGATCCTTCCGGACTGGCGGATCACGTGCTTCTTGGTCGAAGGCAAGTGCAGGCGGGGCATCCCCTCAGCCGCGCTAGGCGGGGCCCTGCAAGAGATCGCACGTCTCGGGGGCGGGACAGTGGGAAGCTCCTTCGAAGCTGTCGAAGACCGGTCGGTCTCCGTATCGTTTCTGCACAACGGCACGATGTCGATGTTCGAGGGACATGGGTTTAACCGGACTCGTTGCCTCGGCAAGCACCGCTGAGTTGTTACCAAGATCGTGCGCTGAAGTCCGCCCGAGGGTGACGGCCTCGGGCACGCTCGGCCATGGCCGCTGAAGGCCGTCGACGAGCCGACCGTGCAGCCGGCCCCGACCGAGACCGGGCTGAAGCTGCTGCGGGAGCTCAAGTCGACCATCGCGGGAGGCGCCGAATGACCGATGCCCACGGCCGGGGACTGGCCGTCGTCCCGCACGCCTGAGAGCTTTGGAGCAGAAGGAGCTCTGCGATGACCACTCATGAAACCCGGTCGCCTACCGGGCTGGTTCTGCAGCACTACGGCAGCGACGGCTAGGTCCACCCGGCGCTGAACACCCCCGAGTACGGCTTTTCCGCGCTGCGCCGCCGCTGCTGGCGACCGCGGCCAAGATCGGCGCCGACCTCGCCGTCGCACCGCCCTCCCGTGCCGTCGGGCGGGGCTGATCGCCTACGCCATGTCCTGCGCCCAGCCGTTGCGGTAGAACCCGCGGATGTGGCGTTCCATCTGCTCCTCGGCCGCGGTGGCGTCGCCAGCTTCGAGCGCCTGCTGGATCATCCGGTGGTCGTGGCGCAGCCCATCGGCGATTGGAAACCACTCCTCGCCCAGGTCGTCGAAGGCGGCCAGCAGCGGTCGGCGCATCGACTCGCGGATCGCGATCGTCATGTCCGCGACCAGCCGGTTACCGCCTGCCTCGGCGATGGCCACGTGGAACTCGGTGTCCAGGTCATTGAACAGCTCGCGGTCGCAGCCGGGGGCGTCCATCGCGTCCAGCAGCTTGCGCAGATCTTCGAGAGCCGCCGGGGTGGCGCGCTGCGTCGCATTGCGCACGCTCTCGCGTTCGAGCATGATCCGCGCCTGCACGACGTCGGCCAGCGGGAAGTTCGCCAGCGCGACGTGCAGGCGGAGAAACCGCGTCAACGCCTGGCTCGGCAGCGCGGCCACCGTGGTCCCGGAATCCGGGCCGGTGCCGACCGCCATGCGAAGCACGCCCTGGGCTTCCAGCGCGCGGAACGCTTCACGCACCGCCGCCCGGCTCACGCCGAGCATCTGCGCCAGGTCCCGTTCCGGGGGCAACCGGTCGCCGACTTCCAGCTGACCGCTGACGATCTGCTCCTCGATCCGCTCGATGACCAGCTCGTAGGTGCGCGTCCGGGCAACCGGCCGCCAATTGCCACCCTGCTCATCGGTTCCGAACCCGGCCAAATCCAAACCTCCTTGCGAGGCGCCACCAGCATCGCTCATGGTACCGCCAATTCTTGGTTTGACCATACTATGGTCTACTCTACTGCAGTCCGGCTTGCTGTCGTGGATGCTTCCGAGGTGCCCGCAGCGGCCCGAGCGAAACGGAGGACGCGGATGAGGGTTGCGTTGTTCGCGACCTGCCTCGGGGACGCGATGTTCCCGGCGGCACCCAAAGCGACGGTGCAGATTCTGGAACGGATCGGCTGCGAGGTGGAATTCCCGGCCGCGCAGACCTGCTGCGGGCAAATGCATACCAACACCGGCTACCGCAAGCAGGCGGTCTCCTCGGTGCGGACCTTCGTGGACGCCTTCGGCGACTACGACGCCGTGGTCGCCCCGTCCGGATCGTGTGTGGCTTCCGTGCGCCACCAGCACGCGATGGTCGCCGACGGAGACAAGCGGCTCAGCCACGCCGTCGCGCAGATCGCGCCGCAGGTCCACGAGCTGTCCGAGTTCCTCGTCGACGTCCTCGGGGTGACCGACGTCGGCGCGTACTTCCCGCACCGCGTGACCTACCACCCCACCTGCCACTCAGTGAGGCTGCTGCGGGTCGGCGACAAGCCGCTGCGATTGCTGCGCGCGGTGCGCGCGCTGGAGCTCGTCGAGCTCCCCGCGGCCGACCAGTGCTGCGGTTTCGGCGGCACATTCGCCCTGAAGAACCCCGACGTTTCGGTGGCGATGGGCGCGGACAAGGCTCGCCACGTCCGCGAAACCGACGCGGAGGTGCTCTGCGCCGGAGACAGCTCGTGCCTGATGCACATCGGCGGGCTGCTCTCCCGGCAGCGCTCCGGGATCCGGATGATGCACCTGGCCGAGATCCTCGCCTCGACGGAAGGACCCGAGCGGTGACCGGCACCTACTTGGGCATGCCCGCCTTTCCGCAGGCTGCGAAGCGGGAGCTTGCGAAATCGCAGCTGCGGCACAACCTGGCCAACGCCACCTCCACGATCCGGCACAAGCGCGCCGCCGTCGTCGGCGAGCTCGACGACTGGGCGCAGCTGCGCGAGGCCGGGGCGGCGATCAAGGCGCACACGCTGTCCAACCTGGACAACTACCTGGAGCAGTTCGAAGCCGCGGCCTCCGCCGCCGGCGGCACCGTGCACTGGGCGCGGGACGCCGAGGAGGCCAACCGGATCGTCGTGGACCTGGTGCGGGCCACCGGCGAGCGCGAGATCGTCAAGGTCAAGTCGATGGCCACCCAGGAAATCGAGCTCAACGAGGCCCTCGAGGCCGCCGGGATCGACGCCTGGGAGACCGACCTGGCCGAGTTGATCGTCCAGCTGGGACACGACACCCCGAGCCACATCCTGGTGCCCGCCATCCACCGCAATCGCGCGGAGATCCGGGAGATCTTCCAACGCGAGATGGGCAAGGTCGGGGTGCCCGCGCCCGCGGACCTCACCGACGAACCCGTCCGGCTGGCCGAGGCCGCCCGGCGGCACCTGCGGGAGAAGTTCCTGCGCGCCAAGGTCGCCGTCTCCGGGGCGAACTTCGCGGTGGCCGAGACGGGCACGCTGGTGGTCGTGGAGTCCGAGGGCAACGGCCGGATGTGCCTGACCTTGCCGGAGACGCTGATCAGCGTGGTCGGCATCGAGAAGCTGGTGCCGCGCTGGCAGGACCTGGAGGTCTTCCTGCAGCTGCTGCCGCGCTCCAGCACCGGCGAGCGGATGAACCCCTACACCTCGACTTGGACGGGGGTCACCGCCGACGACGGTCCGCAGTCGTTCCACGTGGTGCTGCTGGACAACGGCCGCACCAACGCGCTCGCCGACGAGATCGGCCGCCAGGCGCTGCGCTGCATCCGCTGCTCTGCGTGCTTGAACGTGTGCCCGGTGTACGAACGCACCGGCGGCCACGCCTACGGCTCGGTGTACCCGGGCCCGATCGGCGCAGTGCTGATGCCTCAGCTGCGCGGCACGACGTCCGAAGTGGACAAGGCGCTGCCGTACGCGTCGTCGTTGTGCGGCGCCTGCTACGACGTGTGCCCGGTCGCGATCAACATCCCGGACCTGCTGGTGCACCTGCGCACCCGCGTGGTCGAGGAGCACGGTTGGCGGTCCAAACCGGTTGACGCGCTGATGAGCCTGGCGTCCTGGGTGTTCGGGAACTCGAAACGGCTCGCCGCGGCGGAGCGGCTGGCGTCGCTGAGCCGACTCGTCGTGGGCCGCAAGGGCACCATCGGCCGACTACCCCCGCCGCTGTCGCGCTGGACCGATGCGCGGGACGCGCCGGCCCCGGCAGAGGAGTCCTTCCGCATCTGGTGGGAACGCTCCCGAGGAGGTAATTCGCGATGAGCGCACGGAATTCGGCACGCGAGGCGATCCTGGGCCGGGTGCGCTCGGCGCTGGCTGGGACCGACCGGCTGCCGGCCGCGGGCATTCCCCGCGACTATCGCACCGAACGCCCGGTGGCCGACTTGGTCGGACTGTTCTGCGAACGGGTCGCCGACTACCGGGCCACTGTGGACCGGGTCGGGCCCGGCGAGCTGCCCGCCGCGATCGTGGCCGCCGCGCACTCCGCCGGTGCCCGTCACGTCCTTACCCCGACTGGGGTACCACAGTCGGGGCGCGATGCGTTGCGCGCGGAGTTCTCGCTGGTCGACGGCACGGGCATCGGCACGGCCGAGCTGGAGCGCGTCGACGCGGTGATCACCACAGCCGTGGTGGGTATCGCTTCGACCGGCACCATCGTGCTCGACCACGGCCCCGGCCAGGGCCACCGCGCGGTGACACTGGTGCCGGACGTCCACATCTGCGTCGTCGAGGAATCCCAGGTCGCCGACGACGTCCCGGTCGCGCTGCACCGACTGGACCCGGCACGGCCGATGACCTTCATCAGCGGACCTTCCGCCACCAGCGACATCGAGCTCAACC
Source organism: Saccharopolyspora sp. NPDC000995 (assembly GCF_053599315.1). Lineage (NCBI taxonomy): Bacteria > Bacillati > Actinomycetota > Actinomycetes > Pseudonocardiales > Pseudonocardiaceae > Saccharopolyspora > Saccharopolyspora sp. NPDC000995. The sequence goes on along the minus strand of NZ_JBSFLZ010000026.1, from coordinate 24,628 downwards.
GGGTCGAAGGCGTCCACGGTCCCCGGACCCTCCACGTCCTGGTCACCCCGAGCCCGGGCTGAGGAGGTTGCGGGCCGGGCCTCCCGCCCAGGTCTCGGTCCGTGCACACTGATCACCAGGATCAGGATTTTGGAGGAGCCGATGAGGACCGACGAGCGGGCGGATCTCGTCGAGCGGGCTGCGGCGCTGCGGCCGTTTCTGGAACAGCACCGGGCCGAGGGCGAACAGGAACGCAGGCTCGCCGACCAGTCGATCGCCGCGCTCGACGAGGCAGGTCTGTTCCGCTTGTGGGTGCCGCGCCGGTTCGGCGGCCTGGAAACCGAACTGCGCACCGCCATGGACGCCACCGCCGAGGTCACCCGGGGCGACGCCGCGGCGGGCTGGCTGGTTCTGATTCTCGGCTGCGGCGACTGGCTCACCGGCCTTTTCCCCGACCAGGCCCAGGAAGAGGTCTTCGGCACCGACCCGGACACAAAGGTGTGCCAGGTGCTCACGCCGAAGGCCGCCGCCCGGCGCGTCGACGGCGGCTGGGAGGTCAGCGGCAGCTGGGCACCCGCATCCGGCTGCCTGCACTCCGGCTGGGCCATGCTAGGCATGTCGTTACCGGGGCACGGCGATGAGCCGGCGGGCGCCGCGTTCGGCCTGATCCCGATGAGCGAGCTGCGCGTCAAGGAGACCTGGTTCACCCTCGGCATGCGCGGGACCGGCAGCAACCTGCTGATCGGAGAGAACGTGTTCGTCCCCGACCACCGCGTGCTACGCCGGGAACCGGCGACGCGAGGCGTGTTCCCTCGCGAGCGCAACGATTCCCCGCGCTACCGCACCGCCCTGGTTCCAACGCTGGCCACCTTCCTGATCGCCCCGCTGCTGGGCATGGCCGAGGAAGCACTCGCGCACGTGCTCTCCCAGGCCGACCACAAGGGGATCGCGTTCACCAACTACGAACGCCAGCGCGATTCGACCGCGTTCCAGCTGGCCGTGGCGGAGGCGTCGACGAAAATCGACGTCGCGCGGCTGATCGCGCACCGGTCAGCGACCGTGGTGGACGGCCACGCGCTGTCCGGAACCCATCCGGACTACGTGGAGCGCGCCCGGCTGCGGCAGCACTCCAGCCACGCGGTACGGCAGTGTCGCGAGGCCGTCGACGACCTCGTCTCCGCGTACGGCGCGGCGGCGCTGTCCGAATCGGACCCCCTGCACGCCATCCTGCGCGACATCCAGACCGCCAGTCGGCACGCGCTCGCGCACCCGGCCAGCAACGCCGAACACTTCGGCCGCGCGCTGCTCGGCGTCAAACCCAACATCACCGAGATGATCTGACGATCGACTTCCCGCAAGACCACACGATTCAGTGACAGCCGGAACCAAGTTCCGCGCGCCGCTGTCGAAGCAGTGTCGTCGCCGATCTAGGCGCCGATCACGGCAGTGTTGGTCGAGGCAGTACTTGGTCGAGCGAAGGAGATTCGCGTGGCAGAGATCCGGGTACGGCTGCGCGGTGGGCCGGAAAACGGTCACGAGGTCGCCGTTTCCGCGGACGTGGCAGGCAAACCAGTCCCGCGCATCACGTTGCCCGCGCGGGCGCGCAACGCCCAGGCCGTTCCGCCGCTGCTGATCTACGAGCGCGGCAGGAAGCAACTGGACGGGACCTGGGAATTCAACTACGTCGGCGCGGAAACCTGAGCTTCGCGGCCCGGAGCGGTGCGCATCATGGGCGCGATTTTGGACCGCGGGTTCACCACTGCGTCCGCGACGTCGGCGACGCGGACTACGGAACGCAGGTCGACGGGTTGATCCGCGGGCCACGCTGATCTTCGGCGGCAAGGCGCTCAGCCAGACCAGTGGGCACGGTGACGAGCGCACCACCGGGTTCCGGTTCTACCATCTGTTCATCCTGGGCACCGACACGCTGGCGGACATCACGGCCCTCACCAAGACCCTGCGCCTGGTCATGCAGGCTGGCGAGATCATCCACTAGACCACCGGATTCCCACCAGGCCATGCGTGATCACTGGGCGGGACGCCACATCGGGTAGAGGTGGGGGCCGTCGTCGGGGAGGGGTATCGGGGCACCGAGGAGTTGGAATCCCAGGCGCAGGTAGAGGTTTCGGCTTCGGGGACTGCTGGCCTCCAGGTACGATGGTAGGCCGTCGGCGTCCAACCGCCGGAGGGTTTCGCCGAGTTCTCGGGAGCCGACACCGGTGCCCTGCACCGCGGGATCGACACCGATCAGGGCCAGGTATTCGTGGGGCTCGCGCGGGTGACGTTCCGCACTCAGGGCTCCGAACTCCCGGAACCGGTGCGCGCGGCGTCCCGCCAGCTCCAACAGGCGTTGGACACCTGCTTCGTCAAGCATGTCCGGCGGTCCGGTGGGCGCCGAGAGCCAAACCTGGACCGCGAGATCGTCCTCGCTGGTGATCACTCGACCGGCCGCTTCGGTGTGCGCTAGCACCATCGTGAACCACTCACCGTACACGTTGTGGCGATGCTCCTGGTCGGGTAACAGCCACTGGGCGAAAGTGTCGTCGCCGAAGGCCCGCAGCAGCGTGCGCACCCGTGAGTCCTCAGTGAGCATCCGCTGGCTCCTTGTCGATCTGGACCGTGGTTGCGCGGGCACCCATGCCGATCCGCGCGTACGCCTGCGGTCGGGCCCGCTTCAACACTGCTCCCCAGATCGCGCCGAGCACCAGCACGACCAGGAAGCCCAGCGGCAGGATCCAGGCCGCCGGGTCGCGGTCGTCCACGCCGAGCGCAGTGCCGAACGACGCCACCGTCAGGAACAGCACTACGCCGAGCACCAATGCGGCGAGTGCCGGTGCCACGGCGGTCCGCCACCTGCCGTGCGGGTGGTCGCGCTCGCGGAGGAAGTAGCCCACCACAGCAACCGACGTGAGCAGGACCAGCGTCAGCACGCCGAGCGCGCCGAGCGAAGCTCCCCAGAAGAACAGGTAGGTGATCGGGTCCAAACCAGTAATCACCACCAGCGCCACCACGACCACCGCGATCGCGGTGGTGGTCACCGAGCCCGCCGCCGGGGCCGAGGTGCGCGAGCTGGTCGTCCCCCACCAGCGCAGGCCGACGCCTTCCCTGCCCAGCGCGAAGAAGTACCGGGCACAGACGTGGTGAAACGACAGCGTCGCGGCGAACAGACTCGTCACGTACAGCGCCGAGCCGATGGTCACCACCGCGCCCGGCAGCCGCTCTCCGGCGAGCACGAAAAGAAGTTCCGTGGAGTGGGTTTCGGCCTGCGAAACGATGTTGCCCGGGCCGGTGGCGACCGTCATCGCCCAGGTCGACAGCGAGTACAAGCCGCCGATGACCACCAGCGAGATGTAGGTCGCGTAGATCACCGTGCGCGGGCTCTTCGCCTCCTCGGCCAGCACCGTGGAGTTCTCGAACCCGATGAACCCGGTGAAGGCGATCACCAGGATCACCCCGGCCGCGCTGGTGATCAGCTGGGCGGGGTTGACCGTGTCCAACACAACTCCGGCTTCCGAAGGCGCCGACACGAACGCCGCATCGAAGATCAGGATGATCGCCATTTCGGCGAGCAGCAAGATGCCAAGCACGCGCCCGTTGACGTCGATGCGCAGCACGCCGAGCAGCGCGATCACCGCCAGGCCGACGATGGTGAGCAGCCACCACGGCACCGAGACGCCGCTGACCTGCCGCGCGAAGTCGGACGCGCCGACCCCGAAGCCCCCGGCCAGGCTGGCCAGGATCATCAGGTAGGAAACGAGCGCGACGCCACCGGCCGCAGTTCCGGTCACCCGGCCCAGCCCCTTGGCGACGTAGGCGTAGAACGCTCCCGCGTTCTCCACGTGCTGGGACATCGTCACATAGCCGATCGCGAACAGCCCGAGGACCAGCGCGATCGCCAGGTAGCCCAGCGGGATCCCCGTCACCCCGGACACCGCGAACCCGCTGACCGCGCCGCCGCCGACCACCGTTTCCGGCGCCGCGGCTGCGACGGTGAAGAACACGATCGACGTCACGCCCAAGCGGGCGCGAGCCAGGGCAGCGGACACTTTGGACGGTGGCAACAGCTCGCTCCTTACGGGGATAATCGGTTCTCGTTGCGTGGCGGTGCGAATCCCGCGCTTGGCGCCTCCCGGCCGCCACGGTGCCGTTGAACGGGCGTGACCTCCCGGCCCAGCCACGTCGCTCAGTGCCTCGGGGTGATCGCGGCCTGCCCGCGGGCGGCACCGACCTCGTTGATCAGGCTGCGCAGCGCTCCCGGGATGCGCGACTCCCAGGACTCCATCCGGTACTCGCCCTGCCGCGCGATGTGCTTGGGGAGCCGGATTTGGCGCAGCACCCCGGTTTCCCGCAGCAGCAGTGCCAGGGAGATCTCGGCGATCCGGGAAGCAACGGTGATCATGCTGCTGCCAGCGGTTTCGACGCTGGTGAACAGCACCTCCAGGTCCGCTTCCGGCTTGCTCGCGCCGTCCTCGGCGAACTGCCACGCCGCGGCAGTGCCGCCGCGCCAGCCGCCCGACACCGGGACCTCTCGCAGCACGTCGATGATGGTCAGCCGGGCACGCACCTTCTCGGTGGCGGTCTGGCCCAGGTACTCCAGCCAGGTCCGCATGTCGTGGCCGGACTCCTGGCGGACCTCCCGCAGGATTGTCCAGGACAGGAAGTCTGGGCAGCGTCCCTTTCCACTAGGCCGGACGCTAGGGGTCACCGCGATCTCCTCTTCCAGGATCAGCTCCGCCAGCAGCGCGCCAGCGCAGCCCAGCGCCACCAGCGCGCCGTCGACCCTGGCGGAGAGGCGCTGCTCACCGGTGTGCGCGGCGAGGAAGAACCGGTCTGCCACGCGCAGCGGGATGCGCGCGGGCTCCTGCCCGGAAACCGTCAACGGCCACCCCCGGCCGAAGTGCCGATCAACACGCGGTCGCTCCCGTCCGACGCTGCGCCATGCCCTGCCAGTCAGCCCCGAGTTCGGACCGTGTCCGAATCAGCGCACAGAGTAACGTACGTGAAGCGTTGTTCAAGACCACCGTCCGGAGCGCACCGGTCCGAGGCGGCGCCGTGGCCGAATAGTTGCGGCACCAGAACGTCCGGGCGGGAATCGAAGCTCGTCCCGCAGCGTTGACATCGACTTAACTTGAAGTTTGACGATGGTGTTCGATCTCGAACCCGGTTGAAGGGGACTGTGACCATGACGGTGAGCTGGGAGACCATGCGCTCCTTCGCCAGTGACGGATCCGTGACCAGGCAACGCCTGTCCCCCGGCCTGGCCCGGCGCATCCTGCGCTACGCCAAGCCATACGCCCGCGACATCGTCCCCTTCCTGGCGCTGGTGGCGTTCGCGGCGGTGCTCGGCATCGTCAACCCGCTGCTGTTCAAGGCGATCATCGACGACGGGATCGTGCCGCAGAACATGTCGGTAGTCGTCTCGCTGGCGGTTGCAGTGGCGGGCGTCGCGTTCCTCGAGGCCGCGGCGTCGCTGCTGCAGCGCTGGTACTCCGCGCGGCTCGGCGAGGGGCTGATCTACGACCTGCGCTCGGAGGTGTTCGACCACGTGCAGCGGATGCCGGTGGCGTTCTTCGTGCGGGCGCAGACCGGCGCACTGGTCAGCAGGCTCAACAACGACGTCATCGGCGCGCAGCGGGCGCTGACCAGCACCCTGTCGTCGGTGGTGTCCAACATGCTGACCCTGGTGCTGGTGCTGGCCACCATGTTCACCCTGTCCTGGCAGATCACCCTGATCGCGCTTGCGCTGCTACCGCTGTTCCTGCTGCCGGTGCGGTGGATCGGGCGGCGGCTGCAGCGGGTTACGCGGGAGCAGATGAAGGTGGACGCCGAGATGAGCTCGCTGATGACCGAGCGCTTCGGCGTCGCCGGGGCGATGCTGTCCAAGCTCTACGGCCGCGCCGACGAGGAGTCCGAGCGGTTCTCCCGGCGGGCGGCTCGGGTGCGCGACATGGGTGTGGTGTCGGCGATGTACAGCCGGGTGTTCTTCGTCGCGCTGACGCTGCTGGCGGCGCTGGCCACGGCGGTGGTCTACGGGCTCGGCGGCGGGCTGGTGCTGGCCGGGGCCTTCCAGCTCGGGACCCTGGTGGCGTTGGCGACGCTGCTCAGCCGCCTGTACGGGCCGCTGACCGCGCTGTCCAACGTGCACGTCGATGTGATGACGGCGCTGGTCAGCTTCGACCGGGTCTTCGAGGTGCTGGACCTGCGTCCGATGATCCAGGAAACGCCGGACGCGAAGCCGCTGCCGACCGGAGCATCCGATGTCGAGTTCGACGCGGTCTCCTTCCGCTACCCGGCGTCCGGCGAGGTTTCGCTGGCGTCGCTGGAATCGGTGGCGCGGCAGGACAACGCGCCCGCGCACGACGTGCTGCACGATATCTCGTTCCACGCCGCCCCGGGCCAGACGATCGCGCTGGTCGGCCACTCCGGCGCGGGCAAGACGACCATCACCAACCTGGCCGGGCGGCTCTACGACGTCGATTCCGGCGCGGTGCGCATCGGGGGCGTGGACGTCCGCGACACTTCGCTGGCCTCGCTGTACTCGACGGTCGGCGTGGTCACCCAAGACGCGCACCTGTTCCACGACTCGATCCGCGCCAACCTCACCTTCGCCCGGCCCAACGCCACCGACGAGGAGCTGGTCGAGGCGCTGCGGACGGCACAGCTGGGACACCTCGTCTCCTCGCTGCCGGACGGGCTGGACACCGTCGTCGGCGACCGCGGCTACCGGCTCTCCGGTGGGGAGAAGCAGCGGCTGGCGATCGCCAGGTTGCTGCTGAAGGCGCCGCCAATCGTCGTGCTCGACGAGGCGACCGCGCACCTGGACTCGGAATCCGAAGCGGCCGTGCAGAAAGCGCTTAAGACAGCGCTCTACGGACGGACGGCGCTGGTCATCGCCCACCGGCTGGCCACGATCCGAGAGGCGGACCGGATCCTGGTGGTCTCCGAGGGGCGCATCGCCGAGGAGGGCACGCACGCCGAACTGCTGACTCGCGGCGGTCTCTACACCGAGCTCTACCGCACCCAGTTCGCGCAGCAGGACGACGCCGACGAAGCCGCGTGAGTCAGCCCTTCTTCGGCGGGGCGGTGGTCAGGTTGCCTTCGGGGTCCAGGTGGGCGAGCACGGCGGCGCAGAGCTCGTCGAGCTGGCGCACCTGGGCCTCCGAGAGGCCGTCGAAGATCAGGTCGCGCACCTTGTCCACATGACCGGGGGCCGAGGCGACGAGCTTCTCGTAGCCGGCTTCGGTGAGCTCCGCGACGTTGCCGCGGCCGTCGCCACACGCGCGGTGGCGGCGCACCCACCCCTGCTGCTCCAACCTGGCGACCACGTGCGACACCCGGGACGGCGAGGCGTTGGACCGGGCCGCGAGATCGCTCATCCGCAGCGCGTGTTCGGGTTCCTCGCTGAGCATCGCCAGCACCCAGTAGCCGAAGTGGGTCAAACCGGCGTCCCGCTGCAGCTGGGCGTCCAGCGCGGCCGGAACGACGGTCATCAGGGCGGCGAACTTCCGCCAGGCGCACTGCTGTGTGTCGGTCAGCCACCGCGGTTCGGTCACCCGAACAGCATAAGCCGAGAGTAATTGAGCATTCAAATACCATGCGCGACCACACACCTGCCGGGAGGATGCCAGCCGCCGCGGCCCGCACCTCACCGCAGGTCCAGCAGCTCCTCCGCGGTCCGGGTGTTGATCACGCGATCGGCAGGGATCCCGCACTCCTCGGCCCGCGCGCACCCGTAGAACAACCAGTCCAGCTGGCCGGGAGCGTGCGCGTCGGAATCGATGCTGAACAGGCAGCCGGTGTCGCGGGCCAGCCGGATCAGCTCGCACGGCGGGTCGAGCCGGTCCGGGCGCGAATTGATCTCGACCGCGACACCGCTGTCCCGGCAGGCCTCGAACACCGCAACGGCGTCGAATGTGGACTGGGGCCGCTTCTTCCCGCCGATCAGACGTCCGGTGCAGTGCCCCAGCACATCTACGTGCGGGTTGACCACCGCCGCGCACATCCGCCGCGTCATCGCCGGCGCCGCCATCCGCAGTTCGGAGTGCACGCTGGCCACCACGACGTCCAGCTCCGCGAGCAGATCCTCGTCCTGGTCCAGCGCGCCGTCGGAAAGGATGTCGACCTCGATGCCGGTAAGGATGCGGAACGGCGCTAGGCGCTCGTTCAGCTCGGCGACCACGTCCAGCTGCTGGCGCAGCCGCTCGGCGGTCAGGCCACGGGCCACGGTCAGCCGGGGCGAGTGGTCGGTGAGCACCATCCACTCGTGCCCGAGGGCCTGGGCGGAGGTGGCCATCTCGGCTATCGGGCTGCCACCGTCGGACCAGTCGGAATGCGTGTGGCAGTCGCCGCGCAGCGCCTCGCGCAGCTGCTGCCCTTGCTCCAGAACGTCCACTTCGGACCGCAGGCGAGCCAGGTATTCCGGTGTCTCGCCGCGGTGCGCGGCCTCGATCACGGCGGCGGTGGTCCGGCCGATGCCCTCCAGCGCGGTCAGCCGGCCGGACGCCACCCGTTCGTCCAGGTCCGGGAGGTCGTCGACGATCGCGGCGGCGCGGCGGAACGCCCGCACCCGGTAGGTCGGGGCGCCTTCGCGCTCCAGCCAGAACGCGATTTCGCGCAGTGCCCGTGTCGCATCCACGTCGTCCTTGGTAGTCGCTGCCCGGCCGCCGCGCCACCGGCGATTCTCCGCGGTGTCTTGGCCGCGGGCGGGCACGCGGCGTTAGACGGCGGCCAGGGAACCGTTGTTCTCGACGAGGCGCGAGGTGCAGAGTGCAACAGTACGAACTGGCGGTGTTGCCCGGCGACGGTATCGGCAACGAGGTCATGCCGGAAGCGTTGCGGGTGCTGGACGTGATCGGCGCGAAGTACGGCGTGCGGTTGGGCTACCGGCATTTCGACTGGAGTTGCGAGACCTACCAGAGCACCAGGCGGATGATGCCCGCCGACGGGCTTGACCGGCTGCGCGACCACGACTCGATCCCGCTCGGCGCGGTCGGCTGGCCCGACGTGCCCGACCACATCTCGCTGTGGGGGCTGTTGCTGCCGACCCGCCGCGAGTTCGACCAGTACGTCAACCTGCGGCCGGTACGGCTGCTGCCGGGCGTTATCCCGCCGGTCCGCGACAAGCAGCCCGGTGACATCGACTTCTGGGTGGTCCGGGAGAATACCGAGGCCGAGTACTCACAGCTCGGCGGCCGGCTAGGCGAGGGCACGCCGAACGAGATGATGCTGCAGACCGCCGCGTTCACCCGGCGCGGCACCGACCGCATCATGCGCTAAGCCTTCGGGTTGGCCCGCAAGCTCGGCAAGCCGCACGTCACCTCGGCGACCAAGTCCAACGGCATCTACTGCTCGATGCCGTACTGGGACGAGCGGTTCGCGGCCATTTCCGCCGAATACCCGGAGATCACCGTCGACCAGGACCACATCGACATCCTGTGCGCCCGGTTCGTGATGTCGCCGGAACGTTTCGACGTGGTGGTCGCCAGCAATCCGGCGACATCCTGTCCGCCCTGGGGCCCGGCGTGACCGGCACGATAGGGGTGGCGCCGTCGGGCAACATCAACCCGGAGCGCCCCTTTCCATCGACGTTCGAGCCGGTGCACGGCTCGGCGCCGGACATCGCGGGCCGGGGCATCGCCAACCCGATCGGCCAGATCTGGTCGGCTGCGATGATGCTGGAGCACCTCGGCTTGCCGGAGGCGGGGGCGGACGTGGTCCGGGCCATCGAGTAGGTCCTGACCGACTCCTCGGCGCCGCGCACGCCGGATCGCGGCGGCAAGGCGACCACCGAGGACCTCGGCAAGGCCATCGCCACCGCAGTGCAGGGCTGACCTACCAGAGCGAAAATCACCGGTGACTGGGCAGGCGGCAGCACCTGGCGGAGCGCAGCAGAGCTGGGTTCGTGGTGATGTGCTGACCCAGGCGCGCAGCCCGGCGTAGACGTAGTCGCCGAGGTCGAAGGTGGCCAGGATGATCACCTTCTCCGCCGCCAGCCTGGGGTCGGCGGCGATCTGCCTGGTCGCCTCCAGGCCTTCGAGGATTCGGCATCCGGATGTCCATCAGCACCACATCGGGCCGCAGCTCGCCGGCGCGGCGCACCGCCTCGATGCCGTCGGGCGCCTCCGCCGCCTCCATGTCATCCCTCGCTGTCCAAGATGGACCTGAACCCGGCGCGCACCAGGGCCTGGTGTCGGCCAGCAGCACCCGAATCACGTGGAATCCCTACAAAGGCAGGCGAGCGCGCACCTGGGAGCCCCGGGCCCCGGCCGACAGTTCCCCGCCGAGCGCCCTCTCTCCCCCTCGCACATCATGATCGGAATAACTGATCCGCATGAAAGTCGTGCGCGCAGCAATGCCACTACGGTGTGCCCTTCGGTGGCCACCGCGAACGACGTGACCGCGAAGGTCAGCAGCAGCCCATCCACGGTGCTCAACGGGTAGTACGCGCCGCAGGTAACCAGAGTGATCAGGGCGGATCAGGGCGATCAGCACCGGATACCGGTGCCGGAGCAGCAGGGACGCGCAGGCGATGGAGATCAGCGGCCGGAAACTCGCCGACGCTGACCGGGAATCGAAACAGCACCGAGCCCACGACCAGCAGCGCCAGGGCTAGGTCGGTGACCAGGCCGTGCAATGGCCATCGCTGGAGGAGCGTCATGACCGGAAGAGTAAGTGCGTACCGGGCCGGGCCAGCAGGCCGCGCGCGACGATCTCCAGCACGACCAGGATCGCCACCGACTCCACCGCCAGCAACGCCACCAGCACGTACAGCTGGACGATTCCGGCCTGGATCGGGGTGGCGCCGCCGAGCAGCATTCCGACGAACGCGCCCGGCAGCGTCACGGTGCCCACGGTGCGGGTCTGGTCCAGCGCGGGCAACAGGGCGCTACCGGCCACGGGCCGGGCGATCTCCAGTCGCGCCGCGCGGTCCACCATGCCCAGTGCCAGTGCCGCCTCCACTTCGCCGCGCCGCTGCTGCAGCTCGTCGAGCAGTCGCCGCCCGGCGAGCGCGGTCGCCACCAGCGCTCCTCCGATCAGCTGCCCCACCAGTGGAATCAGCACCAGTCCGGTCAACGGGACGGCACCGGTGACGACCAGCACCGACACCGCCGGCGCGACTCCGGCGGCGATCGGGAGTCCGGCCCACAGCCAAGTGCGGTCGCTGGTGATTCGCCGCCCGGCGGTATGGGCGGCGATCGCGAACATCAGCACGATGAACACGGCGGCCAGGGCGGTCCACCGGACGATGTAGGCGATCAGCAGCGAGACCACGAGCAACTGCACCGCGCCGCGCAGACCTGCGAAAAGCACGTCGCGGTACCGCGCCAGCCCGCCGAGGCCGGCCACTGCGGCGGCGGCGACCAGCAGCAACGCAATGGCCACGCCGAGCGCCGGGGTGACCGGGATGGATGCAGAGGACACCGTCCGACTCTAAGCCGCGGCCGGACTCCGCCCAGGTCGGTCAGGGCGGGCTGTCGAGCAGTTCCACAGGCTCCGCGATCACGTCGACCAGCGCACCGTTGCGGGTGACGGTGATCTGCAGCGGCCGTCCGATGGCTTCGGCGAACATCAGCCGTTGCAGGCCCTGCGCATCGCGCACTGGGCTGCTGCCCGCGGTCAGCACCAGGTCGCCGCGGTGCAGCCCGGCTCTGGCCGCGGGGCTGCACCGGACCACGTCCACGACCCGCAGGCCAGTGTCCTGCCCAGTGCGTTCGGTCAGCTCGTCCGGCAGCGGCGCCGGGATCGTCACCAGGCCCAGGAAGGCGCGGCGGACCCGGCCGTGCCGGACCAGCGAGTCGATGATGCGGCGGGTGGTGGCGTTGATCGGGATCGCCAGGCCCAGGCCGACCCCGGCGACAGCGGTGTTCACGCCCACGACCACGCCTCGCGAGTCCGCCAGCGCGCCACCCGAATTGCCCGGGTTGAGCGCGGCGTCGGTCTGGATCACGTCCTCGATGATCCTGGCGGCGTTGCCGGTTCGTGCGGGCAGCGACCGCCCGAGCCCGCTGACCACGCCCGCGGTGACCGAACCGGCAAGCCCGAGCGGATTGCCGACGGCGACGACGAGCTGCCCGACCACCAGTTGGTCGCTGTCGCCGAGCTGCACCGGTGGTGGGGTCTCGCCAGCCGCGCGGACCACGGCCAGGTCGGAGAGCGGATCCGTGCCGACGACGCTGAACTGGGCGCTGGTGCCGTCGGCGAAGCGCGCGGTGCCACCAGTGGCGCGGCCGATGACGTGCGCATTGGTCAGCATGAAGCCGTCCGCGGTGAACACCACCGCCGACCCGGCCGCGTCGCCCCATTCACCGGACGAGTGCAGGCTCGCCACGCTCGGCGTGATCGCCGAGGCCACGGCGGCGACCGTCCGCGAGTAGGCGTCCAGCTCCTCGAACCGCTCTCCCGAAGCCATCTCGGCCTCCAACCGGAATGTCGTGGTTATTACGCAACGCCGGGCGTGCCGCGCTAATTCCACGCCTCCAGCGACCCGTTGACATCGGTTGTCCGGCCACCTGAAGGGCGAGCACCTGCTAATCGACGAGTCCGCATCGGTGCATCAGGATCGGGGCTTGCGGCCGAAGTGCACGGTCTTCGCGGTCAGCAGGAACAGGTCCGGCCGCCGGTCGATACCCGCTGGGTCGGCCGGGTCCAGCAGCCTGTCCAACGTCGCCAGGTCCTCCGCATTCAGGGAGTCCGCGAGACCCCCGCGCTGCCGTTCCAGCACCCTCCGCACGAACCGCCTCGGCGCATCGGCCAGCGGCGCGGGGTGGTCCACGAGGAAGGTCTTGGCGCGTGCCTCGGTGAGCCCCGCGGCGCGCAGCATGCCCGGCCAGTCCTCTGCCACCGTGATGGATCCGGGCAGGTCGGCCCGCATCTGGTCGAACCGGTCCGCCATCGCAGCGTCCAGCCGGAACTGCAGGCCGGGACGTCCGGAGCCCAGGTCGCGCGGGAGCCACCGGGTCGGCAGGCCGCCCTCGACGATGGCCAGCACGCCGCCGGGTTCGAGCAGCCCGGCCAGCCGGTTCAGCGCGTCCTGCTGATCGCCGACGTGGTGCACGACCTGCCCCGACCACACCAGGTCGGCCGGGGCCAGGTTGGCGAGCCCGGCCGGGAACTCGGCCATCTGGGTGCGCAACCGCACGCCGAGCCGCTCGGCCCGTTCTTCGGCGCGCGCCAGCAGTTGCGGCGTCCCGTCCACCGCCGTGACCTCGGCTTGCGGAAACACCTCCGCCAACTCGCAGGCCGCGACGCCCGGCCCGCTGCCGATGTCCAGAATCCGCTGCGGTGCCAGGTGTGCCAGCTCTCCGAGAGCTCCCTGCACGTACGGGCTGTGCGCCTCGCCTTCGAGCTCCAACAGGTCGACCATCACGGCCCAGTCGATGTCGTTCACCGCGCCACCTCCAGCATGTCCGCTTCGATAAAGGCCCAATCCCCACTGCCGATGACCAGTACATCTTCCACGTTCGAACTCATGACACCGACCATGCACGCTGCCGCGACGACTTGACAAATCATGTTGCTGTTTCTGCAATAAAGGGATGCGGGACGTACTTGCCGCCGTCGGGTCGCGGCTCAGGACCATCCGCCAGCAGCGCAACTGCACGCTCGCGGCATTGTCGGAGAAGACCGGGATCTCCGTCAGCGTGCTGTCGCGGCTGGAGTCCGGGCAGCGCAAGCCCAGCCTGGAGCTGCTGCTGCCGATCGCGCACGCCCATCAGGTGCCCCTGGATGAACTCGTCGGCGCGCCGCCGGTCGGCGATCCCCGGGTGAGGCTGAAGCCGGTGAGGCACGGGGACATGACGGTCGTGCCGCTGACCCAGCAGCCCGGCGGCCTGCAGGCGTTCAAGATGATTATCGGCACCGACCGCAGCGAACCCGAGCCGCGAACACACGAAGGCTACGAGTGGCTGTACGTGCTCGGTGGCAAGCTGCGACTGGTGCTCGCCGAGCACGACGTCGTGCTCAAGGTCGGCGAGGCCGCCGAGTTCGACACCCGCCTGCCGCACTGGTTCGGCAGCACCGGGGACGCACCGGTGGAGCTCCTCAGCCTGTTCGGTCCGCAGGGCGAACGCATGCACACCCGCGCGAAACCCCGCGACCGGTAGCCCCGACCGCACATCCAATCGCGTGCTTCTCATCACCCCGGCGGCTTGCCGCGCCGACCGCGGGCTCAATCGTTGCAAGTCAGTGCCGAAACTCCTCGTAGGAAGCCAATCCTCGCCGCCCGCGCGGGTGGCGCCGACAACGGACCGAGGACGTTCGATGCGCGACACGAGACCGCCCCGCGAGCACCTCCTGCCCCGGAATCTCTTGGTGCGGGCCAGGTTGCTGAGCCTGACCGGTGCAGCGGTCATCGGCACGGGCATGCTTGTGCCGGCCGGTTCGCCGGCGGCCGAACCGGTGCGATGCGGTCCGTCGCCGGTGCCGACATTCTTCGAGGACGAGGTCCGGCAGCCGCCCGTCGCAGCTCCCGACGCGCCCGGCCACTACACGCTCACCGCGCACGTCGGCAGCCACTCCTTCCACAGCGACTGGCCGGCAGTCCAGACGTTGGGTTACAGCGCGCCCGGCACGCCGATGCAGTACCTCGGCCCCACCATCGTTACCGAACGCGGCAAGCCGATCGACGTGACCGTGGTCAACGGTCTGCCTCCGGCCGGGACTCCGATCTTCCCGTTCGACCAGCCGGACGACCACAACAACATCACCGTGCACCGGCACGCCGGGCTGCAACTGGCGCCTAGCGACGGGGTGCCGGCACCTCTGCAGCCGGAGATCCCGCCGGGCGCGTCGCGGACCGACCACTTCCCGAACGACCAGGCAGCCGGCCCGCTGTGGTACCACGACCACGCCCACCGGAACACCAGCTACCACGTCTACGCGGGCCTGGCTGGCTTCGTGCCCAACACGGACGACATAGAGCCGGAATTCCCCTTGCCCAAGGGGCAATTCGCGCAGCGCTTCGCCATCCAGGACAAGAGGTTCAACCTGGACGCCACGTTGTGCTACAACCACGCCGACCCTGAGTTCTTCGGGGATCTACCGGTGGTCAACGGCACGGTGGCCCCGAAGTCCTCGGTGGAGCCGCGGCGCTACACCTTCACGCTGCTCAACGCCTCGGACTCGCGCACCTACCGCTTCGGCCTGCGGCAAGTCGGCGGGCAGCGCGCGGACGCTCCCCGGATGACCGTGGTGGGCGGGGATTCCGGGTACCTGCTGCACCCGGCTTCGGTGTCGGAACTGCTCGTCGCCCCCGCCGAGCGGTACGTGGTCGTCCTGGACTTCACCGGCCACGAATCAGAGAACTGGGTGCTGACCAACAACGCCCCGGTACCGCTCGGCGACATGGACGAAGTCGACCCCGCCGGCGGCGGAATCCCCCAGATCATGCGATTCGACGTCGGGCCGGCCACCAGTTCGCCGGACCGCTCCCAGATTCCGCGGACGCTGCCGGAGACCAACAACGCGCTGCCACCCGAGGCGTTGCTGCCCGGCGCGAGGCTTCGGACCGTGCAAGCCGCCGAAGCAACGCCTGGTGCGCCGCAGCTCGGCGACCGGGACCGGCTGCTGGACTACCACGACGCGCCGACCGAAACACCGCAGCTGAACTCAACCGAGGTGTGGGCCATGCGCAACCGCTCGCCCGACTCCCACCCGATCCACCTGCACCTGGTCGAGCTCCGGCTGATCGGGCGCTGGCACGTCGGCAAGTGGGACGCCGACGGCAAGCCGGTGCCGGGCACGATCGGACCGTTCGAACCGCCGCGCCCTCACGAAACCGGCCCCAAGGAGACCTTCGTGTCGCCACCGGACTACATCACCGCGTGGGTTGGCCGGTTTACGCTGCCCGGGGCCACGGTGTGGCACTGCCACATCCTCTCCCACGAGGACGGCGCGACGACGCCCGTGGAGATGATGCGTCCTCTGGTGATTGGCAGCGCACCGCAAACCCAACTGCCGCAGGTGCAAGACCAAACCCGGCTCGACCAGCTCGTCAGGCAGCCCTGACGGTGTCAAGTCCCGGCAGGTCGCACAGGGCTCGGCCGGAGGTAGTAGTCGAAAACCGGATCGGCCGGGAACTTTCCGTAGGCCGCCGTGTGGGCGTCCCGGAAGCGGCGTTCTATGCCGAACTCCTTCCGGAAGGCGAACTGCCCGCAAACCCTCATGCCGAGTTCCGCCACCTGCACTGCATTTTCGCCGGCCGTCGCCCTCACCTGAAGCAGGCAGTTCCAGAGTGGACTTTTCGGTTGCCTGAGCGACCAACTGGATTCGCGCCGGGGCACCGGCTTGGAGCCCCAATGCCGCCGGAGCCCGCTCGCACACCTCCGAGACATGGACTGCGCAACCACATCACGCCGTCGCGCTCCTTCCCCACGGGTTCAGCACGCCTTGGCTGATCCAGCCCACCCGGTGTTGACCGTGTGGAGGACGGGCAGCAGCTTGCCCGCCCCACGCTGATCCCGCCGCAGGTCAACAGGAGCGCCAGCGGCGGCCAGCAGGACGCGCTGCGCGAAGGCAAGCGCGACTGAAGCCCTCAGGCCCAGCCCGCGCCCCTGATTTCGGCGTGGTGCTCGACCACCCGGGCCATCAGGGACTGCAGCTGCCGGCGCTCGCCCTCGGTCAGCGGGGGAGCAGATCGTCCTGCGCCCGGGACACCAGGTCGCGCAGGCGGGCGAGGTCCCGGATACCTTCCGGCGTGATGGTCACGATGTTGCGGCGCAGGGCGCGGGGTCGGGCTCGCGCTATGCCGGCTGGGACTACGGGATCCACCTCGCCCGCGAGCAGGAACTCGCCGAGCATTGGTGCGACGGGTACGACTGGCGGGCGCAGGAGGCGGCGATCAACACCTACCCGCAGTTCACCACCGAGATCGACGGCGCGAACATCCACTTCTCGTGCGCTCGCCCAAGCCCGGCGCGACTCCGCTGCTGCTCGCCCACGGCTGGCCCGGGTCGATCGTGGAGTTCCTGGAAGTGATCGGCCCGCTGTCGGACCCGCGCTCGCACGGCGGCGATCCCATCGACGCCTTCCACCTCGTCATACCCTCGATCCCCGGCTGCGGCCCGGCCGGACCCACCCGCGCAAGCGGGGCTGCGACGCCACGCGCGTCGCCCGGGCGTTCGCCGAACTCATGCGGCGGCTGGGCTACGAGCGGTACGGCGCGCAGGGCGGCGACTGGGGTTGTGGCATCTCACGGCTGCTCGCGTACTTCGCACCCGATGCCGTCATCGGCGTACACGTCAACTACCTGCCGCACGGACCGGTGGACCACGATGGGCTGTCCGACGAGGACGTCGCGCAGGTTGCGCACATACGCAACTTCATCGCCAACGTCCCGGTTACATGCGGGGTGCATTCGACTCGCCCGCAGACCATCGCCTACGGTCTGGCGGACTCACCGGTAGCGCAGCTGTCCTGGGTCGCCGACAAAGTCTGCGAATGAACCGCGCGGCGAGGCCACTCAAAACCACCACTGGCGGCACACCGGCCCCACCCGCCCCAGCCGTCGCGGTATCGGCAGGCCCGCCGACGAGTCTTCCACCTGCGATTATCGTGGTCGGCAATAGCCTGCGAGCTAGCACAGTTGGGAACCGCCATGGCTGATCCACACGGCATCGACCACTTCGACGCAACCTTCGCGCGAGACCTCGCGTGGGCCCAGAAGCTGCGCGAGCAGCTTGCCGAGATGCCGACGATCGAAGAGCCAGAGCAGGTCGACTGAGCTTCACCCCTTTGTTTCGGGAGCGCGTCCCGCCGGCAGGTGCTCGGCGAGCAGCTCCAGAAGCTTGTCGACGTCGACTGGTTTGCTCATGCACTCGGTGGCCCCGGCGGCGATGCTCGCATCCCGGTCGCCCTTCATCGCCTTCGCCGTGATCGCGATGATCGTCAAGTCCCGGTAGCGCGGCATCTCCCGGATGATGCGGATCGTGGCGTTGCCGTCCATCTCCGGCATCATCACGTCCATCAGCACGATCACGATGTCGCCCTGGTGCTCCAGCGCGTTGAGCCCGGCCAGCGCGTTGTCCGCGTGCACCACCTGCAGACCGTGCTGCTCCAGCAGCAGGCGCATCGCCTGCACGCTTCGGTAATCGTCGTCGACGACGAGCACCTTCTCCCCGTTGAACTGCAACGATGCGTGCTCCTTCGGCTCCTCGACGTGCAGCATGTGCTGGTGGCCCTCCTGCCGGATCAGTTCGGTGGACCGCATCGGCGGGTCGATGCCCTCGGCTGACACGTCCAGGCTGGACTCCGCCGTGCTCGGCACGCATCCGCGCGGCGGGCGTTCCGGCACGGGCACCGGCACGAACTCGGCGACCGGCTCGACCGGCTCGACCGGCTCCACGAGCTTGGCCATCGAGGGCTCCATCGGCAGGTACAGCGTGAAGGTGCTGCCCCGTCCGGGCTCGCTGTCCACCTGGAGCTCGCCGCCGAGCAGGGCGGTCAGCTCGCGGCTGATGGACAGCCCCAGGCCGGTCCCGCCGTACTTTCGCACCGTGGTGCCGTCCACCTGCTGGAACGCCTCGAAGATCAGGCTCAGCTTGTCGGCGGGGATCCCGATGCCGGTGTCGCGCACCGAGAACGCCAGCCGCCGCCGGGCGTGGCGCAGGCCTTGGTCGTGCACCTCGCTGGGCTGGGCCGGACGGATTCGCAGCTCGACAGCGCCCTTGTCGGTGAACTTCACCGCGTTGGACAGCAGGTTCCGCACGATTTGCTCCAGCCGGTTCCGGTCGGTGCGCACCGTCGGCGGCACTGACGGCGCCACAGACACCTTGAAGTCCAGCCCCTTGTCCGCTGCCAACGGCTGGTACAGCGACTCCATGTGCGCAGCGAGGTCGACCAGCTCGACGTCCTCCGGCAGCAGGTGCATCTGCCCTGCTTCCACTTTGGACAGGTCCAGCACGTCGTTGATCAGCTGCAGCAGGTCGGTGCCCGCCTGGTGCACGGTCTTGGCCAGATCCACCTGCTGCGAGGTGAGGTTGCCCTCCATGTTGTCGGCCAGCAGCTTCGCCAGGATCAGCACGCTGTTCAGCGGCGTGCGCAGCTCGTGCGACATATTGGCCAGGAACTCCGACTTGTAGGCGGAGGCCTGGGAGAGCTGCCGGGCCCGTTCCTCCAGCTCCTGGCGGGCCTGCTCAATCTCGATGTTCTTCAGCTCGATGTCCCGGTTGCGGCTGGCCAGCAGCGCCGCCTTCTCCTCCAGTTCGGTGTTGGAGCGCTGCAATTCCGTCTGCTGCTGCTGCAGCTGCTCGGAACGCGCCTGCAGCTCCTTGGCCAGGTGCTGGGATTCGGCCAGCAGCGCCTCGGTGCGCGAGTTCACCACAATCGTGTTGACGTCGACACCGATGGTCTCTTTTAGCCGTTCCAGCAGGTCCAGGTGCACCGGGGTGAACTTGTTGACGGACGCCAGCTCGATGACCGCCAGCACCTCGCCCTCGAACAGCACCGGCACGATCGCCACGTCGGCGGGCGCGGTTGCGCCGAGCCCGGAGCTGATCCGGACGTAGCCCGGTGGCGCGTCGGTGACCAGGATCGACTTGCGGTCCGCCGCGACCTGACCGACCAACGACTCCCCCAGCTCGAAGCGCAGCGGCGGGCCGCCGTTGCGGGCGCCGGGGCGGCCGTAGCCGGCGGTGCGCTCCAGGATCGTGCGGTCGTCCTCCCCCGCCCGGCTCAGGAAGAACGCACCGTACTGGGCCGACACCAGCGGCGCCAGTTCGGTCATGATCAGCTGTGCGAGTTCGTCCAGGTCGTGCTGGCCCTGCATCAGCGCCGAGATCCGCGCGAGGTTGGTCTTCAGCCAGTCCTGCTCCTGGTTGGCCCTGGTGGTCTCCTTTAGGTTGCTGATCATCGCGTTGATGTTGTCCTTGAGCTCGGCGACCTCGCCGGAGGCGTCCACGGTGATCTGGCGGGTCAGGTCGCCTTCGGTGACCGCGGTGGCCACCAGGGCGATGGCGCGCACCTGGGTGGTGAGGTTGC
Organism: Saccharopolyspora sp. NPDC000995; assembly: GCF_053599315.1. Taxonomy (NCBI): domain Bacteria; kingdom Bacillati; phylum Actinomycetota; class Actinomycetes; order Pseudonocardiales; family Pseudonocardiaceae; genus Saccharopolyspora; species Saccharopolyspora sp. NPDC000995. Next base: position 4,675 of record NZ_JBSFLZ010000026.1, on the reverse strand, counting down.
CGGCCAGCCGGTTGACGCTCTCGGTCAGCCGCCGCCAGGTGCCGGAGACGTCGGCGACCTCGGCCTGACCGCCGAGCTTGCCCTCGGTGCCGACCTCACGGGCCACCCGGGTGACCTCGGCGGCGAACGCCGACAGCTGGTCGACCATCGTGTTGATGGTGGTCTTGAGCTCCAGGATCTCGCCGCGGGCATCCACGTCGATCTTCTTGGACAGGTCACCGCGGGCCACCGCGGTGGTGACCTGGGCGATGTTGCGCACCTGGTTGGTCAGGTTGCGGGCCATGATGTTGACGTTGTCGGTCAGGTCCTTCCAGGTGCCCGCCACGTTGGGCACCCGCGCCTGGCCACCGAGGATGCCCTCGGTGCCGACCTCGCGCGCGACCAGCGTGACCTGCTCGGCGAACGCACGCAGCGTCTCGACCATCCCGTTGATCGTCTCGGCCAGCGCGGCAACTTCTCCCTTGGCCTCCACCATGATCTTCTTCGACAGGTCGCCACCGGCCACCGAGGTCGCCACCTGGGCGATGCTGCGCACCTGGTTAGTGAGGTTGTCGGCCATGATGTTGACGTTGTCGGTCAGGTCCTTCCAGGTGCCCGCCACGCCGTGCACCCGCGCCTGGCCGCCGAGCTTGCCCTCGGTGCCGACCTCGCGGGCCACCCGCGTTACCTCGTCGGCGAACGCCGACAGCTGGTCGACCATCGTGTTGATGGTGTTCTTCAGCTGCAGGATCTCGCCGCGGGCGTCCACGTCGATCTTCTGCGTCAGGTCGCCGCGGGCGACCGCGGTGGCGACCTGCGCGATGTTGCGGACCTGGACGGTGAGGTTGTTGGCCATGAAGTTCACCGAGTCAACTAGACCGCGCCAGGTGCCGGCCGCGCCGGGCACCTCGGCCTGACCGCCCAGCCGACCCTCGCTGGCCACCTCGCGGGCCACCCGGGTGACCTCCTCCGCGAACCCCGACAGCTGGTCGACCATCGTGTTGATGGTCTCCTTGAGCTCGCGCGTCTCTCCGGAGACCTCGACGGTGATCTTGCGGGTCAGGTCGCCGGCCGCGACCGCCTTGGCGACGTGCGAGATGTCGCGCAGCTGGCCGGTGAGGTCGGCGGCCATCCCGTTCACCGAATCGGCCAGGTCCTTCCAGGTGCCGACCAGGCCGGGCACCTGCGCCTGACCACCGAGCTTGCCCTCGGTGCCGATCTCCCACGCCACCCTGGTGATCTCCTGGGTGAACAGCGACAGCTGGTCCAGCATCTCGTTGACCGCCGTGCTCAGTCCGGCCAGCTCGCCGGGCAGCGCCGCGTCGGCCGCACGGCGCGGCATCCGCTGCGACAGGTCGCCGCGGGTGAATGCTCCCAGCACCCGGTTGAGTTCCGCCATCGGCGCCAGCAAAGTGCTGGTCATCGTGTTCACCGAATTCGCGGCGACCGCCCAACCGCCGTGTGCGGAGCCGTCGAAGTCGATTTTCGGGATCGGCCATTCGCCCCTCTCCGCGGCGGCGCTGACCCGCTCCAGCTCACCGACTAGGAACTGGTTTCGCTCGGCGAGCTCGTTGAACACCGTGGCGACCTCGCTCGCCAACCCGCCACCGGAGAACACCAGGCGGCGGCGGAAGTTGCCGTCCCGCAGCTCGCGTAACCCGAGCACCAGGCGTAGCAACGCATCCCCGCTCACCGGTTGGGTGAGATCCAGCTCCGCGGACGGCACGTCCGGCGGCTGTGACGACATGACGACCTCCGCCCCGGTCAGCGCTTGCCGCGCGAGTCGCGGTCCAACCGCAGCTCGGTGGCCAGCACGGCCGCTTCGCTGCGATGCCGCATGGCCAGCTTGGCCAGCATCTGGGACACGTAGTTCTTGATGGTCTTCTCGGCTAGGAACATGCGGTTGGCGATCTCCCGGTTGGTGAGCCCCTCACCGATGAGTTCCAGCACCTGCCGCTCGCGCGCGGTCAGCTCGCGAAGCGGGTCGGTCTGCTGCTGCTCCCGGCGCAGCCAGGACAGCATCGCCTCGGTCTTCTTGGGGCTGAGCAGCGACTGCCCGGCTCCGGCGGTGCGGATCGCGCTGACCAGTTCCTCGCTGACCACGCCCTTGAGCACGAACCCAGCGGCGCCAGCCATGATCGCGTCCATCAGGGCGTCGTGGTCGTCGAAGGAGGTCAGCATCAGGCAGCGTAGGTCGGGCAGCTGAGACTGCAGCTCCCGGCAAAGCTCGACGCCGTTGCCGTCCGGCAGCCGAACGTCCAAGACCGCGACGTCCGGGTTGACCTTCGGCACCCAGGCCAGCGCTTCGGCGACCGTGGCGGCCTCGCCGACCAGTTCGAGGTCCTCCACGGCCCCAACCAGGGCCGCAATGCCCCGCCGAATCACATCGTGGTCGTCGACCACGAAGACGCGTGTGGTCATATGATTTTCCCGCCCCCTTCGACCCGTATTCCTAGGGAGGGCACTGACCAGGATAAATAGCGCCTCTAATGGGCGCTGGCCAGAACCCGCCGAAGACGGCGACCAGTCGGCACCCGGCGGCGACCGGGCGCCGGTCTCGGGCATCACCTCGCCGCGTAGATGCTCTCCACGAAATGCGCCAACTGCTCTTCGCTGAGGTGCCGGGCCAGGTCGGCCTCGCTGATCATGCCGACCAGTTTGTGCTCGGCGATGACCGGCACCCGCCGGATCTGGTGCTGCTCCATCATCGACAGCACCTGATCCACATCGGAGCCGGCATCGACCCAGTGCGGCTTGCCCTGGGCTAGTTCCCCGGCCCTCATCTCGGCCGGGTTGCGGCCTTCCGCGCAGCAGCGCAGGACGATGTCGCGGTCCGTGATGATGCCGTGCAGCCGGTTGTCCCGACCGCAGATCGGCAACGACCCGACCTTGAGGTCGCGCATCATCTGCGCGGCCGCGTAAAGGCTGTCGTCCTCACCGATGCACTTCGCCCCTGCATGCATGATGTCGCGCGCCGTGGTCATGGCTGATCCTTTCGACTGCGGTGCTGAGCTGCCCTGGCACTACCCCCACCGGTCCCCCGCGAAACCGCACGCCGATCAGCCCCATTTCCGGCAGCTCAGGACTTATGACGTGCCGAGGCGCGATAGCATCCGGCACGCTCGCGGCCCTGACCAGAAACCACCCAGATGAGGACCGAGACAGGTGCGGTCGGGCTGACGGCGCAGTGATCATCAACCTGGCCACCACCGACCCGCACCGGCCGACCGACACATCGGCGGCCGTAGCCTTCGGCGTAGGCAGCCGGACCAGGCGCGTCTCGCCGCTCACAGCGCCGCAGCCGTGGACGGGCGTGAGCTACTCGAAGGCCAGCACGTCGATGCCCCGGCGCGCCAGCTGCCAGGCGAGCATGCTGCCGATCGCGCCGGCCCCGATGACGCCGACCTGCGGCATCCAAGTTGCTTTCGGTCATTTTCTCGGCCCCTGTCCGTGAATTGGCACCGGATGGTCGGGCCTCCGCAATTTCTATGGACCTGCACCTCGTCGCCGTCCACCTGCTCCAGTTGGTTGATGCAGCGCAGCAGCGTCGACTTGCCGCAACCGCTGGGGCCGATGATGCATCACACCTCACCGGAGTCGACCTCCGGTCGATGCCGCCCAGCACATCCACCGACCGAACCGAACGACTTGCGCACGTCCCTGAGCTCCACCGGCAGGGTGCTCACGCGACGGTCCCGTCCCGCAGAGCCATTCGATGTAGCGCCGCGCCACGGCGAGCACCGATGCCATCGCGAGATACCTCAGCGCTGCGACGACGAGCAGCTGCAGTCGGCGGGCAGCGGCGCGGAGGAAGGGCATGCGCACTCCAGATGGCTGCATCGGACGATCCCGGCTGGCGGGTGTGGTCCGGCTCGACGGGAAGCGGATTCGGTTTGGCCGCGACCCCCAGTGTGAGTCATCGCGCCTACGGGCGACCGGAAGACTTGCGCTCGAACCCAGGTGGCCTTTGTGGATGGAACCGTCAGTATTCGTGCATAAACCGGTCGAACGCGGCGTTGGCCGCGCCCCACTCGTGGGTGATCAACTCGGTCGGGACGCCCGGCTGCGGTTCGGCGTCCACGGTGACGACGAACCCCGGCTCGGAAACCCGGCGGCGCAGCTGCACCAGGCATCCGCCGACAGAGCGACCAAACCGCTCCCCGTTGTCCTTGGACTCGACCTGCCCCGGCTTCAGGGCGAACAAGTCGTCGTTCGGGTTTTCCGCCATGCGCCCGTTGTAACCCAATCCGGCGGCCCCGGCACGGCGTTCAGCGCTGCGCCTCCGACCCGGACAACCGCGCCACACCCACGACGCGCTCGATAACGACCGCCGCCACACCGCCGCGAACAGCACCATCAGCTTGCCGACCATCGGATCGTAGTTTTACTGCGGGTAGTTGAAGATCCGCACCGGCAGCGCCTGCGTTGTTCGTGGTGACCACGAACAACGCAACCGTGAGGTCGTCGGGAGGCGTGGTCAGCGCGAACAACGCGCCGGCGATCAGCGAAGACCGCAGCGCGGGCAGCGTGACGTGCGAGAACACCTTCGGCTGCGACGCACCGAGATCTGCCGCTGCTCGCTCACCCGAGCGGTCCAGGCCGCTAGCCGGGCATTCCGCACATGAGGGTTGATCAACTCGGCCTGGTCGTCATGTTCTGGTATTTGATCATCTTGGTTTGGTCGGGTCGACACCGA
>NZ_JBSFLZ010000025.1:0-63187 GCF_053599315.1 Saccharopolyspora sp. NPDC000995 | reverse complement strand
CGAGCGCCACGACACCGGCCCATACGAGCCCCACAACGCCCCCCACCACTCATCGGCATATCCCACGCTCACGCCAAAGTGATCATTTCGGCTACCACCGCCCCCACAGTGACCGACTCGCTTATTTGAGGGCTAGTTCCAGACCGGTTTTGGTGTTCCCTGACGAGTCCGTTCGCGTCGAAGATGAGGAACCGTTCGAACGAGCCCGCGAACCAGCGGTCGTCCAAACCGGCGTCGCCAAGCAGTCCGTGTTTGCGGTAAGCGTTGCGAGGAAAAAGCCCCCCGGGTCGAAGCCACTGCGCGACGCGTGCGAAGCCGCGGTGCTCCCGGATGCAATGAAGGGTATCCAGCGCCTGTCGAAGGGCGCCGACGTCGGTGGTGTGCCACGGCGGACCCGGGGCTGATCGGGCTGCGCGCCAGCCCGATCAACGGTTGCAGCGATTGCATCCAAGGCAACCCGGCGGCATCACCGCCCGGTCACGGATGCGGCCAGATACCGGAGGTGCCGCGGCGGTGGCTGTCGACGAGGTGTGTGTCGACCATTCCGATCGCCTCCATCAGAGCGAACATCGTCGTCGGGCCGACGAACGAGAAACCCTTGCACCGCAGTGCTTTTGATAGCGCCACGGATTCAGATGACGTGGTGGGGATCTCCGCGATCGTCCGCGGGCGCGGTGTGGTGTCCGGTTTGAACGACCAGACGAACGCTTCCAGACCATTCTCGGCGCGCAGCTCGATGGTCGCGCGGGCGTTGATGATGGCTGCGCGGATCTTGGCTTTGTTGCGTACGATTCCCGAGTTGTTGAGCAGGCGCGCGACATCTTCCTCGGTGTAGGCCGCGACGGGCTCCGGGTCGAAGCGGTCGAACGCTTCGCGGAAGGCGGGGCGTTTGCGCAGGATCGTCGCCCAGGAGAGCCCGGCCTGGAACCCCTCCAAGCTGATCCGCTCGAAAAGCGCCTGCTCGCCGTGCACGGGCATGCCCCATTCGGTGTCGTAGTACTCGCGCAGCAGGGGGTCGCGGGCCGCCCACGGCGGACGCGCCAGCCCGTCCTCGCCGATCACGACCCCGGAGTCGGTCGTGGTGTCTGCCGCTGCGGGACTCAATGTCTCGTTCTCCTCGGGTTCTCGTGGTGTGCGACCGGAACCTGACCGCACGTGCTTTTCGGTTATACCAGCAGAAAATGCTCAATTGGTCGAATCGGTGCGGTGCAGGAGGATGGTGCGGACCGCTTCCCAGGTGCCGCCGTCACGGGTTGCGCCACGCAGCCCGTCGAAGGTCCCCAATCCGCCGAGCGCGATCAGGTCCTCGGTGGCGAGGGTGGCGGTGCTAATCGTGCGTGCCGGGTCCAGTTGGTGGAGTGCACGAGCCGCCGCTCCATCTGCACCAGCCGGAAACCTGTCCGGTCACCACCCACGCGTCCGGGTCCTGCGCCGCGAAGCCTCGTGCCTGTCGCAGCCACGACGCGGTCCGCTCGGGCCAGTCGACGACGTCGAGCACATGCCCGCCCCGCAGCGCCCTGGCCCGGGCGATGGCGTCGGCGGCGTCGCGGGACGGGGCGTCGCGGGACGAGCCGATCGCGATCGAAGCCGATCGCGGACGCAGCTCGGGCAACCGTTTCGTAGCGCAGCAGGATGGGCGTGGGGCGGGCCTGGCCGGGTCGGTGACAGATGTCCAGCCACTCGTCGAGCGTGTCCAGCCATTCCGCTACCCGGCCGAGCTTTGCCGTACCAGTCCCGGGCGATCGGCAGCAGGCGTGGGTACAGGGCCTGCCGCAGCCTCTCCACCGATTCCGGGAATGGCGGGCGAAGTAGTGGTAATCGCCGTTGTCGCCGAATCGGTGGCGGCGCAGGTTGATCGTGGCGCGGAAGTGTTCTGGCTCGTCCCACAGGGCCGCGACGCGCTCGCACTCGGCGGCGGTCAGCAACTGTGGCAGTAGCGCGCAGCCGTAGTCGTTGACCTCCGCCGTGACCGTGTCCCAGTCCGCGTCGGCGACTCGTTTCGTGAACCGGTCCGCCTCGGGCATGCTCACTCATGCTGCCTCCAGGTTCAGCAGGGTTGCTTTGGCCTCCACACCGCCGACGTATTCGCCCGAAGTGCCGTCCGAGCGCACGACGCGGTGGCAGGGCACCACGACCGGCAGCGGGTTCGTCGCGCACGCGGTACCCGCCGCGCGCACCGCTTTCGGGCTTCCCGCGGCCGCGGCGACCTCGGCGTAGCTGGCGGTGCGGCCGTAGGCGATGTCGGGCAGGTGCGATAGCACGTTGAGCCGGAACCCGCGCGAGAGGCGCCAGTCCAGCGGCAGGTCGAAGGTGCGCCGCTGCCCAGAGAAGTACTGATCGATCTGCCGGGCGACCTCGTCCAACCGGTCCGGTGCCCGAAGAATTCGCGGGCTGATCGCCGCGGCCAGCGACTCGAGGACCGCGTCGTGCCCCTGGTGAGCGAAGGCGACCCGCACCAGTCCGCGTTCGGTCGCGGCCAGCAGCAGTTCGCCGACCGGGGTGTCCATCGTGCGGTAGGCGACGTCGAGCAGGCCTTCCCGCTGGGCGACGTTCACCAGCTCGATGTGCAGGCGCTTGCTGGCGTCGAAATCGATCGCCTGGAGTGCGTCGAACAGGCGCCTGTCGTCGTTTTCGTGGATCGTCATCGCCACGCTTCCTCTCCCACGCTCGTGGCATGCCTGTACGTCTTGCGCAGGGTCTTTATGCCGTCCGCCGCGGCCCGGCGGGCGGCATCGGTGCTGCCGCCAAGGATCGCGGCGATCTCGGAGTAGGGCAGGTCGGCCAGGTAGTGGTAGGCCACCGCCATGCGCTGCTTGGTCGGCAGCGCGCTCAGCGCCGCCCACAGGTCTCCGTCCCAGTCCTCCGGTCGGCCGGTAGTGCTGGGCCGCTCGGGCAGGCGCTCGACCACCACCGGTCGGCGTGCCGTCGCCCGGGTGGCGTCGACCGCCTTGCGGTGGGCGATCGTGACCAGCCAGGCCTCCACGTTCGCGTCCTCGGCGAGCTCCGGGAAGGCGCGCAGCGCGGCCAGGAACGTCTCGGACCAGGCGTCCTCGGCTTCGGCCGGTCCGAGCACGGCCCGGCACACCCGCAGCACCATCGGGCCGTACTCGTAAACGATCTGCTCGAACGGTTTCACTTTCACTCCCCGTAGACGGCCCGGCCCGGCCGAACGTGAGATGCGGATCCGGCCCACTGCGCGATCGTTACCCGCCCGAGTGGCACTTGCCGGTCGCACGCCGCGGCGGCCCGGCGGCTCGGCGTAGCACCCCGCGTGACGAGCCTCTCACCGACGCGGGAGGGCGGACCGGAATGGCGTGTTCACCACGGAAGTCACCGGATGCGCGGTGGCCCTCCGGCACGGTCCGCGCATCCCCTGGGCCCTTGCCAACGGCTTGCCAGTCGGTAGCCTCGGTTGTGCTGGTGGTTCGTCCACCCCGGATCGCGACGAGAGCCGCGGCCGCGGGCGGGCGAGGCAAGAGGGAATCCGGTGCGAATCCGGGACTGCCCCGCAGCGGTGAGTGGGAACGAACGCCGTCCCCGGTCCGAGACCGGGCACAGCACTGGGCACGCGTGCCTGGGAAGCGACGGTCAGTAGAAACACCGGCGTCGGCCGGGACGCGCCCGCGAGTCCGAAGACCTGCCACTGGTGCGCGCACCCGTTGGTGCGCGCGGTCCGGGGTCTCGCGGGAGGGCCTGGCCGACGATCGGTTCGCGCCGCGCGGCGTTGCCGGTTCGCCTGCGCCTTCCCAGACCTCGGGGCATTTGTCGTCGAGCTCGCGAGGAGAGGGCGTTGACCAGCAAGATCGGATCTACTGTACTCGGCTTTCCCAGGATCGGCCCCAACCGGGAACTCAAGCGCGCGTTGGAGCGCTACTGGTCGTCCCGCATCGACGAGGCGGAACTGCGCGCGGTCGCGCGGGAACTGCGCGTCGACGCGTGGCGCGCGCTGCGGGACGCGGGCCTGGATTCTGTGCCGGGCAACACGTTCTCGTTCTACGACCAGGTGTTGGACACTGCGGTTACCTTCGGCGCGGTCCCGCCGCGCTTCGCCGGGCTCGGGTTGGGGCCGCTGGACACCTACTTCGCGATGGCGCGCGGGGTGGAATCCGCGCCGCCGCTGGAGATGACGAAGTGGTTCGACACCAACTACCACTACCTGGTCCCCGAGATCGGTCCGGACACGCGGTTCTCGCTGGTCGAACGCACGCCGGTGGAGCAGTACCGGGAGGCCGCGGCGGAGGGCGTGACCACCCGACCGGTGCTGGTCGGCCCGCTCACCTTCCTGCTGCTGGCCAAACCCGCCGACGGAGCCCCCGAGTTGTTCCGGCCGATGGATCAGCTCAACGGGCTGCTCGATGCTTACGCGGAACTGCTGGGCGAACTGCGCCGGGCCGGTGTGGAGTGGGTGCAGCTGGACGAGCCAGCGTTCGCCGCGGATCGCACTCCGGACGAGCTAGATGCGCTGAGCGCCGCGTACCAGCGGCTCGGTGAACTGGAGGAGCGCCCGAACCTGCTGGTCGCAGCCTACTTCGGTGATCTCGGCGAGGCTCTGGGCGTGCTGGCGTCCAGCCCGGTCGAGGCGCTCGCCGTCGATCTCGTCGCCGGGAGGTCCACAGTGGATTCGCTGTCGACGGTTCGAGGCCTGAGCGGCAAAACCCTGGTCGCCGGGCTCGTCGACGGGCGCAACATCTGGCGCACGGACCTGGACAAGGCGCTTGCAACCGCAGCCACGCTGCTCGGCTCGGCGGACGAGGTAGCGGTCAGCACGTCGTGCTCCTTGCTCCACGTTCCGTACGACGTTGCGGCGGAAGCCGACATCGATCCGCAGGTGAAGTCCTGGTTGGCTTTCGCCGCGCAGAAGGTTCGCGAGGTGGTCGTCCTCGGCCGTGCGCTCAGCGAGGGCCGCGACGCGGTGGCCGATGAGCTGGCCGAGGCACGAGCCGCGATAGCCGACCGCGCCAGCGCGGACCGGGTCCGCAACCACCGCGTCCAGGCGCGGCTGCAGGCTTTGCGGCCGGAGTACTCGCAGCGCAGCGAATACGAGGTGAGGCGCGCCGCACAGCAGAAGTCCTTGCGCCTGCCCGCATTGCCGACCACGACGATCGGTTCGTTCCCGCAGACCTCGGACGTCCGCAAGGCACGCGCCGCGTTGCGCTCCGGCCGCATCGACCAGGCGACCTACCGGCAGCGGATGCGGGACGAGATCGGGCGCGTCATCCGGCTGCAGGAGGAGATCGGTTTCGACGTCCTGGTGCACGGCGAACCCGAGCGTAATGACATGGTTCAGTACTTCGCCGAGAACCTGGACGGCTTCGCCAGCACCGACAACGGCTGGGTGCAGTCGTACGGATCGCGGTGCGTGCGGCCGCCGATCCTGTTCGGCGACGTTGCCCGCCCGAAACCGATCACGGTCGAGTGGACCAGCTACGCCCAGCGGTTGACCGAGAAACCGGTCAAGGGCATGCTAACCGGCCCGGTGACGATCCTGGCGTGGTCGTTCGTCCGTGACGACCAGCCGCTTGCGGACACCGCGAAGCAGGTCGCGCTGGCCATCCGGGACGAGGTGAACGACCTGGAAGCGGCCGGCATCCGGGTCGTCCAGGTCGACGAACCCGCCTTGCGTGAACTGTTGCCGCTGCGTTCGGCGCAGCACGCGGACTACCTGGACTGGGCGGTGACGTCGTTCCGGCTGGCCACCTGCGGCGTCGCCGAGTCCACCCAGATTCACACCCACCTGTGCTACTCGGAGTTCGGCGATGTGATCAACGCGATTGTTGCGCTGGAGGCCGACGTCACCAGCATCGAGGCCGCCCGCTCGCGGATGGAGGTGCTCGACGACCTCAACGCGGCCGGCTTCAGTCGAGGTGTCGGGCCCGGCGTTTACGACATCCACTCGCCGCGCGTGCCCGAGACCGCCGAGGTCGTGGACCTGTTGCGGGCCGCGCTCGCGGCCGTTCCGGCGGAGCGGTTGTGGGTCAACCCAGACTGCGGGCTGAAGACCCGCGGCTACGCCGAAGTCGAGGCGGCGCTGAAGCACATGGTCGAGGCCGTCTCCGAGCTGCGCTGACGCCGGACTCGCGGGCGGCGCAGAAGGCGCCGCCCGCGAACCGGGCCGATGTGCCGGGAATTTTCCGACGTCCGCCAGCTTGATCCGGTGGGAACCAGATCGAGTCGAGGGGCGTGCCGATGTCGAACGAGAGCACGTTGCAGGGCACCGTTGCGGCCGGATTCGATTCCGTGCGGGGGGAATTCGCCGCTCTCGGCGGCCGAGGGCGGCGACTTCCCGGGCAACTGGTCTCCTACGGCGCGGGCGAACGCGTCGTGGCGCTGTGGGGCCCGGATATCACCGGCGAGTTGCTGACCGGCGTGTTCTCGTCCACCAAGGGCGCCGCATAACCTGGCCGTTTTGTTGGGCCCGCGATGCCGGTTTCGTAGCGCAGGCCCACTGCGTTCGAATGGAGCTGGACGAGGTCGGAGTAGGCGGCTGGACTGGACCCGGTGGGGCGTGCATGGCCAGCGAGGAGATGCGGCCGGACTCGCCGTCCACGATCGGCACCGGTGGAAAGACTGCCGAATCGACGCAGAGGTGAACCTTGAACTTCAAGTGAATCGGAGTGCAATGATCGGTGAAGGTGGACGTCCGCGTGCGTCCGAACGGGACTGCGGTCAGGTGTTCACGCGGCGGATGGGAAGTGGTCGTCGTGTCGGACCAGTGCCGCGTAGCGGCCGTCGGCAGACAGCAGTTCGTCGTGCGTGCCGCGCTCCACGATCTGTCCGCCGTCGAGCACCACGATCTGGTCCGCCTGGCGCACGGTCGACAACCGGTGCGCGATCGTGATCGTGGTCCGGCCCGAGGACAGCTCGTCGAGAGCTTGCTGCACCGCGCGTTCTGTCTGGGTGTCCAAGGCGCTGGTGGCCTCGTCGAGGATCAGGATCGGCGGGTCGCGCAGGATCGTGCGGGCGATCGCGAGCCGCTGCTTCTCCCCGCCGGAGAACCGGTATCCGCGCTCACCGACCAAGGTGTCGTAGCCGTCCGGCAGCGCTGCGATGGGGTCGTGGATCTGCGCCGCCTTCGCTGCGGCGACCAGTTGTTCGTCGGTCGCGTCGGGCTTGGCGAAGCGCAGGTTCTCGGCCACCGAGGCGTGCAGCAGGTATGGCTCCTGGGAGACGATGCCGACCGCGGCAGCGAGCGTGTCGAAGCCGAGCTCGCGCACGTCGACACCGTCGATGCGCACCTGTCCGTCGGTGACGTCGTAGAGGCGCGGCACCAGGTAGCTGAGCGTTGTTTTTCCGGACCCGGTTTCACCGACGACGGCGAGGCTGGTGCCGGCCGCCACGGTCACGTCGATTCCGGTGAGGGTTCCGTCGGGGCTCTCGGGCGAGTAGGCGAACGACGCGTCCACGAACCGCACTTCGCCCTCGATCCGCGACAGCCGCACCGGTCGTTCCGGTTCGTCGATGTCGATCGGCAGGTCGAGGTATTCGAAGATGCGGCCGAACAGCGCCAGCGAGCTCTGCACGTCCACACCGGTGGACAGCAGCGACAGCGTCGGCCGGAACAGGGCCTGCTGCAAGGTTACGAAGGCGACCAGCGTGCCCAAGGTGATCAGCGGGACGCCGAAGGTGGTGGTGACGCCGGCCGCCCAGTAGATCAGCGCGGGGAGCGCTGTCATCACGATCTGGATGCTCGACATCCGCCACCGGCCCGCCATGCTGGAACTGACTTCGATGCGGGCCAGCTCGGCCGACTCGGCGGCGAAAGCATCGGTGAGCGATCGCGCTCGGCCCGTCGTGCGACCCAGCAAGATTCCGCTGACGGAAAGGGATTCCTGCACGCCGGCGGACATCGATGCGAGTTGGCGCTGCCGCTTCGCGGTGATCCTCTTGCGTTCCCGGCCGATCCGGCGGCTGACCCACACGAACACCGGCAGCAGGGCCACCGACGCGATCGTCAGCCGCCAGTCCAGCGCGACCATCGCGATCAAGGTGGCCATCACGGTGGTGAGGTTGGAGACCAGCGAGGTGGCGGTGGACGTGACGGTGGCCTGCATGCCGCCGATGTCGTTGGCGATGCGGGATTGGATCTCGCCGGTTCGGGTGCGGGTGAAAAACGCCAGCGACATGCGTTGCAGCCGGGCGTATACCGCGGAACGCAGTCCGTGCATCACGCTCTGCCCGATCTTGGTGGACAGGTACGTCTGCGCGACGTTGAACACGCTGGTCGCGATGGTTACGCCGATCATTGCGAGCACCAGTGCGGTCAGCAGGCGGAGCCGTTGCTGCGGGATGGCGACGTCGAGGACCTCGCGCAGCAGGAACGGCGACGCGACGGAGACCAGGGACGACGCGGCGACCAGCAGCGCGACGACCAGCAGCATGCCTCGGTGCGGGTGGAAGAGGTGGCCGATGCGGCGGAGCTGGGCGGGCGGGGGAGTGGTTTTCTCGGGCGCGGACATAGGCGGCTCCAGTGGTGAGCAGATTCAGAGGCGACTTCATATTTACCATAGTTCACTATTACTGTCACTCTGTTAAACTGGCCGGGTGGATGCCGGTGGTGAAGAAGAACGTCTCGGCGGGCTGTTCCTGCGGCTCGCCAAGGCCGCGCATGTCCTGCAGCGGCGCGGTGCCGGGGATCTCGGGCTGACCCCGGCGCAGGCGCGTGCGCTGTCCGTCCTCGGCAGGTGCGAGACGCCACCGCGCATGGCGGAGCTGGCGGAACTGCTGCACGTGGTGCCGCGAGCGGTGACGCCGATCGTCGACGCCCTCGAGGACACGGGCCTGCTGCGGCGCGAGGTCGATCCCGGCAATCGCCGCTCCACCCTGCTGGAGCTGACCGGGCAAGGCCGCAAGATGTGCAAGCGGCTGGCCGACATCCGAGCCCGCGCGGCGGCGCAGCTGTTCGCCCCGCTCACCGCCCAACAACGGCAAACCCTGCTGGAACTGCTGGAAAAGGTCGACCCGGCGATGACGGGCTGACCGACCGCGTCAAGTTGTCGTCGTAGGCGATGGCGACGGTGTTGTTGACCGCGTTGTAGGCCCACACGCGGTTGTCGCCCTTGGTCCCTCTGCCGCGGTCGCCCGGAACGGATCGCCGTTGGCAGCGGTCGTGCTCATCCCGGTCGGCCTGTCCTTCGCCGGTCGCAACGGGTTGGGCCCGGTGGTGATGAGGCTTGCGATGGCAACCGGCGGTTCCGCCGGGTCGTTCGCGCCGATCAGCCTCTTCGGCATCATCACGACCAGCATCGCCGGGCGCAGCGGGATCGACGTGAACGTCGTCGCGGTCGACCTCGCCCTGGGCGTTGTCCTCTCGCTGTGCTACGCCGAGAGACCGCGCAGGCGGCCAAGGAGATCGACTGGTCCACGGTCCTGCTCATGGGCGGCATCGCCACTACGTTGGTGTCCTGGAGAGCAGGGGCCGGTGCGGATGGTAGCCCAGACCGGCGCCGTCATCCCGATCCCGGTGCTCGGCGGGCTGATCTCGGCCTTCGGTTTTACCACTTCGCTGCTGGCGATCATCATCCCGCTCGCGCTGCCCAGGTGGCGGCCGGTGGAGTGTCCGCGGCCGGGGTGATCTGCGCGTTGGCGCTGTCGTCGTCAGTTGTTGACCTAAACCCGAGGCCACCATCGGTGCCACCGTGTCGCCTCCAGGCCAGAGCGGATCTGCCCGGCGATGCGGAGTTCTTCTTCCGCTGGGGATTGCCGATGGTCCTGGTCGGATCCGTCGCCACCTGCGCCCTCCTGGTCCTGCCCGGCGTGCTGGCCTGACGTCCCGGGAAGACCCGAGGCCGAAGCGGTTACGCCTCCTCGGGTTCGGTCGCGAGGAGTTCCTGGAGTTCCTGGAGTGCTCGGGTGAGGTTCGCGGCGAAGGCGAACATCTCATCGGCGACCGGCCGCGGGGTGCTCAGGTAGATGTTGAAGCGGTCCGGGAGCAGCACGTAGGCGATGCCGATGCACTGGCTGCTGGTCGAGCCGAAACCGAAGTACTGGATGTTCGTCGACGGCGCCGAGCTGGTGCTCAGGTAGTCGTCGCGCATCTTGAGCCAGCCCGGCGTTTCATACAGGTCCAGGGGCTCGGTGGCCCCCAGTTCCGCGCCGCGTCGCCGCTGGATCAGCTGCAGCTCCCACAGGTGCTGCTCGGGCGCTTGCCCCAGTTGACATTCCTTCGCCCGCACGACGTGCTTTTGCGCAGCCGCGCGGAAAGCCGCACGGCGGGTCTGAGCGTCGGCGTTCGGGGCCTCCATGGCTGCCACGAACCGCAGCACCTCGGGCGTGACGACGCGCATGGCTTCGGTGCGTCCGTTCTGGAACTGGCGGGTGGCGATGGATTCGTAGGTGGCACCGGTCAGGCCCCTGGACCGCTTGTGGGCGAGTTGATAGGCCAGCTGCACGAACGCATCCGGTGACATGCCGAGTTGTTTGGCGCGGTTCGCCCCGAAGTCTTCGAACGACAGGATGGTGGTGGCGGTGTTGTCGGTATATTCCGCGAACGCGGTGGCAGCGGCTTGGACATCGGCGCGCTGGTCGGCGTCGAGCGCGAACTCGATCGGCTCCACGGCCGGCAAGCCCTGCGACGCGCGTCCTTCCACTGCAACGTGCTGGAGCAGCGTGTCGACGAAGTTGAGGATCGTGGTCCCGTCCAGGCCGCAGTGCTCGACGTTGATACCGGCGGTGCCATCGGCGAACACGATCAGCGAGACCGCCTTGTCGAACCACCGGTTGCCGCTGTCGCCGTGCAGCAGTTGGTCGCATGCTTGCAGGGTGCTCTCTGGCAAGAGATCCTCGAGGCACAGGCAGAACAGCGCGATCTCGATCGTGTCGAGCGCCACCGCGTTGCCGGGGTTGGCCAGCAGCGCTTCCCGGCTGGCGGCCCATTCGGCTCGGGCCTTGGTGGTGAAGTGGCCGACGGAGGCGTCCGTCGCGGCCCGCGCCGCCCCGGCCTTCATGACCATGCGCAGGCCGGCCGCGAGGTCGTCCGGCGTGTGCGGCCGCCCGTCCTGGTCCAGCACGTCCATCCGGAACAGGTTGCCGCGGTAGAACACCGCGATGTGGCGGGCCGGGGACGGACCGGGCCATTCCGCGGAGTAGGGCGTGCGCACCGTATCCTGTACCGCCCTGGGGATTCGGGTGGTCGAGAACAGGAACTTCTGCTGCTCCATCGAGTGTAGCTGTCCACGTTGGACGATCGGGGGAATGCGCTCCTCGTCGAGCAGCTGCTTGTAGGCCACCGCCGCGGCGACGAGGGCGGCCGCCCGCTCCACCTGCTGCAGCGGCGATTCCTTGAACAGGAAGAAGAAATTCGCGTTCAACGCGATCCGGTCGCGGCGGCCCAGGTACCGGTACGGCCAGAACGCGTCGAGCCAGCTGCGCACATCCGGCTCGGCGTCGTATTCCGCAAGCGCTGCGTGCAGGGCCCGGGCCGGGCTGTCGGGGCGCAGGAACGCGGCCACCGCCGCTTCGGTCACCGCCAGCTCGTCCGCGTCCAGCAGCGGCGCGCACCACTCTATGAACCGTTCGCAGCTGTCCTCCAGGGTCGGCAACGGCACGCGGGGCAGCCGGCCCTCGTTCTCGAAGGTGCAGGTCGCTTCACTGCTGTTCAATTTCATCCTCGACTTCGCTGGGGCGCTCGTTGTTCTCGCGGCTTTGAGATGTGGAGCTGGGCGTAGAGCCAGCCGTCGGCTTCCAGACCGCGCGGGTCCACGCCGGCGGTCGCGAGCGTGTCCAGGACCAACGACTGCTCCTGTGCGGAGGCGAACCGGCGCTGCTTGAACACGCCGACGATCGGCACGGTTTCGTACCCCGAGTCTGCCAGCCGTCGCGCCATCGGGTCGAACGGGAACATCCGAAGCACGAAGTGCGCCATCCACGGACCATCGCTCGCGTCGGCAATCCTTCCGAGGGTCCGTTCGCCGACGTAGCCGATGCAACCGGTTGAGATGACCAGGTCGACTCCGGCGAGCTGATCGCGTTGCGCGGCGGTGGGTTCGTCGTTCTCCAGGTCGGCGTGCATCCCGTCATCTAGGAATCCCGCTGCCAGTGCGTATGAAAGGGCCGTCGCGGAGCTGTCGAGCCCGACGAACCGGGTGCGCATCAGCTGGCCGCGTGAGCGGACCCAGCCCCGGTCGCGGGCTAGCAGCCGGTCGCGGTCCGCTTCGCGGGCAACGGAACTGCCGTAGTGCTCGTAGAGTTCGTCGATGGTCGCGTCGCAGCGCAGCAGGGCGGCGTTGACACCGTAGGAGCAGCCGATGTCCAAGACGGTAGGCACTTCGATCCCGGTTTCCTCGCGGTATTCCTGGATCAGCTCCAGGAAATGGGGCTTGGCCAGTTGAGGGATGCAGTAGTCGAGTTCGCGCAGGGTGGCGAAGTAGGCGCGCGGATCGGGTCGGGTGTAGATCTGTTCGAGCGAAACCTTGCCAGTGGCATCGAACTGCACGTGGGTGCTCCTCTTGACTCGACCGGTCATTTAGTCAGTCCAGCAGCTGGTCGCCCCGCACGGCGCGGCCCTCGGCGGCGAGGTGTGCGGGCAGGACCCGGCCGAAGATCTGCTTGGTCCGCGCGACGCTGCCGATCATGCCGGGGCGCTCGCTGTAAGCGAAGATGGCGGTGCGCCGGTCCTCGCGGCCCTGCACGGTCGTCACGCGGTGCAGTGAGAAACGGCCCTTGAACAGCTGGAGATCGCCGGGGCGCAGCTTCAACCGCCGGGTCAGGTGCTCGCCGCGCCCGACTAGCACCGCCCGGACGTCGGTGAAGTTCTCCGTCCGCGCCGAGCGGATGTTCGGGCAGTACTCGAAGATCCCGCCGGCCTCCGGTTCCTGAGTGAGCAGGCTGACCGCGAACTCGTTGGTGTCGAAGTGCCACGGGTGGTCCATGCCGGGCCGCACCACGTTCAGGCAGAGTCCGGCCAGCGGGTCGGCGAGCTCGTGGATGGCGGGCAGTTCGATGCAGTCGGCGATGAACCGCTTGAACAGCGGACTGGTGTAGAGCCGGTGGATGATCGAGTTCACCGGGATGTTGTCGCGGGCCACGAACGCGTTGCCACGCGCCATGGTGGTGCGAGCAGGGTGATCTGTCGGCAGGTCGGTTTTCGTGTCGATGTTGTAGGCGTTGACGACTTCGACGTCGTAATGCGCCAACGGGGCGATTTCCGCGCCTTCCCGCCGCAGCTCGTCCTGCCGGGATGGGCGGATGAAGTTAGCCAGTACGCTGCAGCCTTCGTCGTGCAGGTCGCGCCGGGCCCGGGCTATGGCGTCCCGCCAGGCGGCGCTCGTCGGATCCGCCAGCGGGTAGCGCGCCGTGTCAACCACCTGCTCCACCAGTTGAGCTTCCGATGCGCTCATGAAGTTCCTCCCCACGTGCAAAGCTCGTCACCGCCGGATTCGGGCGATCGCCGTTGATCACGCCAGCACTTACGGGTCAACGACCGGTGAGTGTGCCGGTTACTACGCGAAATGGCGGCGGGAGCAGTGATGGTGACCATATTGCGCACGCCGCGTGACCGTAGCAGTGGCGTTCCGTGTTCGGCGCCATCGGAGGTCGCCTGATCGTGCAGAACTCGGCGGGAGCCGCGAGGATCTGGGTAACCGATGAGGAAAGGCGGAACCGGCATGGACGAGGAGACCCGCCACCGGCTGGCCGAGGTGCGTTCGCTGGCCGAGGAGCTGCACCCCGAACAGATCGAGGCCGAGATCGGCCGCGCGCGGGTCGAGGCGTACCAGGAGGGCATGCGGTTCGCCGCCGACTACGTCGAGCGCGGACCGCGGCAAAGCGAGCGCGCGGACATCCCGCTGCCCCGGAACTGAGTGCTCCACAGTGGATTGTTGAGGGTCAGGGCACGGGCCGGACCGCGGGCAGGATCACTTGGTCCACGATGTCCGCGATGTCCTGCGCGGACAGCGACAGGCCCTGCAGCAGGCAGGTGTGGATGATGACGGCCGGTCCGGCTTGGATCACGAACGGGGTTGCCGCACCAGGACGGATTTCGCCCCGGTGGGCGGCCCGCTCGAAGATGGTGTGCATCGTCCGGGTCCGCGGCGCGATCACCTGCTCCCGGGCCGCGGCCTGCAGGTCCGGTGAACCCTTGAGGTCGCCGAGGATCGAGCCGACGACCTGGCCGACCGGCCCGGACAGCGTTTCGTTGATCCGGTTGAGCGCGGCGATCAGCTCCTCGCGGAGGTCGCCGGACTCCGGGACGACCGCCGCGTCGGGCAGCAGCCGGTGCACCGCAGCGGCGACCAGCTCCTCCACCGAGCTCCACCGCCGGTACAGCGATGACTTCGCGGTGCGAGCGCGGTTTGCGACGCCCTCCATGGTCAGCCCGCCGTAGCCGACAGCGGAGAGCTCGGCGAACACGGCGTCGTAGATCGCGGCCTCCAGGGCTTGGCCGCGCCGCCGCTGGCGGGTCTCGGGTGCTGATGTCACGAGGTGCATCCTACGTCCGCTATAAGAAACGATTGAGTTTCTTATAGAGTGGATATAGCCTTGTTTAGGCTACTAACACGTCTCTTGGAGAGGTCAATCATGACCGATGTAGATCTGTGGAGCCAGGACTTCCGAGCGGACCCGTACTCGGCGTATGCGGTCCTGCGAGCGGATTCACCGGTGCACCGGTTGACCGGGCCGATGGGCTTCGAGGCCTGGCTCGTCACCCGTTACGAGGACGCGCGCGCCGCGCTGGCCGACCCGCGGCTGGCCAAGGACATGGCGCACGCCCCGGAGTGGATGCGGGACCAGGGCATCGTCAGCGCTGAGGGGGAGGGGCCGATCGGCATCAACATGCTCAGCACCGACCCGCCGGACCACGCGCGGCTGCGCAAGCTCGTCACCAAGGCGTTCACCCGCCGCCGTATCGAGGGCCTGCGGCCGCGAGTCCAGGAGATCACCGACCAGCTCCTGGACGCCATGCCGACCGATGGGCGGGCTGTAGACCTGCTGTCCGCGCTGGCGTTCCCGCTGCCCCTCACCGTGATCTGCGAACTCCTGGGCGTCCCCGTCGAGGACCGCGACGACTTCCGGGCCTGGACCCGGGAGTTGGTCTCGGCGCCGCTGTCCGACGAAGGCCCCGCGATCCGCGAAAAGGCCAAAGCGGCCCGGGAGGGCTACCTTGTCGACCTGATCGCGAACACCCGGGCGCGCATCGACCCAGCCGTCGACGTCGACGACCAGCCGAACCTGGTGAGCGCGTTGATCGTCGCAGCAGACGAGCACGACCGGCTCTCCGAGCGGGAACTGATCGGCACGATCCAACTGCTGCTGATCGCAGGCCACGAAACGACGGTCAACCTGATCGGCAACGGCGTGCTCGCCCTGCTGGCGCACCCGGGCCAGCTGGAGCTGCTGCGTTTGAAGCCGGAACTGCTGGCCCCCGCAGTCGAGGAGATGCTGCGTTTCGACGGGCCCGTCGAACGCGCGACGGCACGGTTCGCCGTCGAGGACGTCGAGATCGGCGGGGTGACCATCCCAGCGGGCAGCGTCGTGTCCGTGGTGCTCGGATCGGCCGACCACGACTCGGTGCACGCCCAGGACGGCGGCCGCTTCGACATCACCCGTACCGACGGCGGCCACCTGGCCTTCGGTCACGGCATCCACTACTGCCTGGGCGCATCCCTGGCCCGCCTCGAAGGCCAGGTGGCGATCGGCGCCCTGCTGGCCCGCTTCCCGAACCTCTCCCTGGCGGCCGCACCCGAAGACCTCCGGTGGCGGCCCGGCGGCCCGGCCAACATCCTCCGAGGCCTTGAATCCCTCCCTGCGCACCTGGCGGCTTGATGAGTGAAGGACGCCGTCTGCCGACGTAATCGGCGAGAGGTCCTCACCTCAGCTCTGTGGCACAAGCCGGTCCACACCGGCAGGTTCCGCGGCGGCATGTACGGCAACCCGGATGGGCGTCCGCTCTACGAGCTCGCCGACCGCTACGGCGTCGACCTCGTCCCAAACGGCCACGACCACACCTACCAGCGGTTCGCTTTCCCAGGACGTCGACGGCAACGCCAAGTTGGACCTCGCTGCCTCGACCGGTTGACTTGCTCTACGACGAGACCGAAACCGCGTCGGTGTTGTCCCAGCGGAACATCACCCCACCGCCAGGCGGAACTACCAGCAGGTTGCGCTGGTCCGGGGGTCGCGCTCGACCATAAATCCCCGGCAAGATCGTCGACCACCATGTTGTGCAGGCCATAAGGGAACTGGCCCGTTTGCGCAGGTCAGCGGGTGGGGCCGGTGCGCCTCAGGGCGTCTTCTCCACCGATCCCCGCCACAGACATGGCTGCGCAGCCACGGATCGCGGGCAGAGTGATACCCGGATGTCTGGAATGAGTAGCGAGATATCTCGCTGGGTCAGGTGCAAGCGATCCATGCGAGTGCGGTTTCGTGCGTCAGCTGAAAGTCAGGCGAAGCCGTTGTGCTCAGCGCGCAAGCCCCCCGAGACGGCGCCTGGACCCGGAGTTCGAGCTGTACTTGCGACCCGCAGCTCCTACGAGCTCCTCCGGTTACGTCGGCTGGCTGTCCGTAGCCGTGGCGGCTGACGACATGCGATCTCGGTTGGCCTGGAGTAGGCAGTCCTCTTGGGGCAGCTGATGGACCACGTTCGCAGACTGCTCCATTCGAACCGAAACTACGGGGGTTCAGAAATGACACGTCAGATGAGCACCGAGATGCAGCAGTGCATCGACATGTGCAACAAATGCCATGACAAGTGCGAGCAGATGTTGTCCCGCTGCATGGAGATGCGCAGTGAGCAATCGATGCAGATGAGCATGATGTTGATGTCCTGCGCGGAAATGTGTCGCATGTGTGCGGACATGATGATGCGCTGTTCGAGCATGGCGAAGGCCGGTTCGGACATGGTGCAGATGTGCGTGCGGATGTGCGGAATGTGCGCCGACATGTGCGAGATGTCCGCCGACATGTGCAGGCAGATGGATGCCAAGGAGATGACGGAGCTGGCGGATCTGATGACGCAGTGCGCCGGCATGTGCCGTCAGGTGACGCCGCAAACGATGCAGCCTGCGTGACCGGGCAGGACCACGTCCACTGCCTAGTGCCTTCAGGGCGGAGGACGTGGTCCTTAACTCGCATGATTGCTCAGCACGTGATGGCTGCGGTGCAAACCCGCTTCACCGACGCTACGCAGTGGTGCCCAGGGCTGCGTCCGGGCTGCTCGGGTGGAGTATTCGACCGAGGAATGAGCGGGTCCGGGGAGTGCTGGAGATTGCCCATCGCCTTCTGCGATGGGCCGTCTTCGACGACGCCCCACGTCCATGAAGACCACGCGGTCCGCGATCTCGCGGGCGAAACCCATCTCGCGCGTGACGACCGGCATCGTCAGCCCGTCGTCGGCGAGGCCCCGCATGACGCTGAGCACGTCGCCCACGAGTTCCGGATCGAGCGCGCCGGAGGGCTCGTCGAAGAGCATCAGGTGATGGTGAAGTCGACTCCCCGCAGGACTTCCACGGGGCCGCGCGACTTGTGCAGGTCGCGGATCTCGATCGCGGCGGGATGTTGGTTTCGTCCTTGTACTCGTCGGCTGTGGCCATCGGGTCATGCCGTCACCGGGCCTTGGAATGGTGGGCGCGAGCCGGCGGGCCAGGTAGCCGACGGAAAGGTGGTGATCAGTTAGCACCGGCCCGCTACGAAGATCGGCGTCGTGTTCGCCTGCTGGCTGGCCAGGTCGCGGCCGAACTCGGTGAGTTCCCGCTGTTGCAGCGTGACGCCGAGGAGCAGCACGAGGGAGGAATACTTGAACAGGAGGACGAGCTCGTCTCCCGCGCAACGGACGGTTCGAGGAACTGCTGACGGAGTCGTCGTCAGTCTCCCCCAACGACGTGGCACCGACGCCCCCTCGGACCTGGAGCGCTTGGCTGGCGTCGAGGTAGGGGCCGAAGAAATCCAGGTTCTGCTTCCGCTCATCGTTGATCGTCATGTCTGTCGCCGATCTCGCCGTCCCGTTCGAACTGGAACGGCGGAAAGGGATCTGCCGCAGCCGTGGCCTTCCTAGTCAGCGATGACGCCAGTTTCGTCACCAGGACCGGACTCGGTGTGGACGGCGAGCGACGAACCCGGTAGCTCGAGTGGAAGCGCTGAATTAGTAGAACTCCGGGCTGCTGGCGTCCTTCCAGGTTCGGGGAACCATGACGTGGAGGGCGTTGCGCGCGACCGAGAAGCGTTGCGGGGTGCCGTCGACAAGTTCGCCATCGACGTTGATCGGCAGGTCGGGTTCAGTCACCACGTCGACCC
Organism: Saccharopolyspora sp. NPDC000995; assembly: GCF_053599315.1. NCBI lineage: Bacteria > Bacillati > Actinomycetota > Actinomycetes > Pseudonocardiales > Pseudonocardiaceae > Saccharopolyspora > Saccharopolyspora sp. NPDC000995. The sequence continues at coordinate 44,962 of NZ_JBSFLZ010000025.1, read as the reverse complement.
GCGTGGTGCGGAGGTGATGGATGTGCTCGCTGTCCAGCGCACCGCGTTTGAGATCGCGCGCGGCGATGACCAGGTCGTGGAGACTACCGTGCCGCATCACGGCGATGTCCAGCGTCGCGTCGTCGATCCCGGCGTCGTGCGCCGCGAGTTGCCCGCCGCCGAAGTAGCGGCCGTTGGCGATCGAGAGCTGCAGCAGCCCATGGTGCTCCTGCGGTTCATGATCGCCATCAGGGAAGACCAGACGCGCCGAGAACCGTTGGTGTCGCAGCAATGCCTTGATGGTCGCCACCGGGTATGCCAGTGCTCCGGTCCACTTTTTCAGCGTCGACGACATCGCTTCGGCGACGCCTGCGCCGAGACCGACTGATGCGCGGTTGACGTAGTAGTTGTTCCCGCAGAGGCCGAGGTCGATGTCGACCATTTTGCCGTGCGCGATGGTGTGGCAAGCCTTGTCGAGATTCGTGGGGATATGCAGGGTGCGGGCGAAGTCGTTGGCGGTGCCCAGCGGAAGCAGGCCCATCGGCACTCCGCGGTGTGCGAGGACGTCGACCACCGAGCTGACGCTGCCATCACCGCCGCCAAGGATGATCATGTCGTGGCCCGCGTCCACGGCTGCGTTCACGGTTTCCGGCAGGCGGGCCGGATCGTGCAGCGGAAAGGTCGAGTGCAGCGGCACGCCCAGGCCGCGCAGCTTCTCGATCGCTCGCAGGTATGCCTTGCTGCCCGTGCGGGCCCGTGCATTGACCACCAGGGCTGCTCGCGTGGCGAGACCGTCGGCTGAAATGACCGCTCCTCACGAGAACAAGCTGCCAGTAACTGCAGTGTAAAGGCATCCGGCGCGTGCCTCAGCGGCTCGACCGAGTCCCAGGCTATGAGGCACCGGCCGCCGCGTATTGCGATGACCTCCGGGACGTCCTCCGCGACGCTCCTCGAAGTAGATCGCGCTCAACACGATGATCAACGGCATCGGGCTCGCTCCCGGAGGTGGGGCCGAGCATGTCTCAGCTTCCGCGCCATCGACATCGGTGAAGCATTTTAGTGAGATGAATCCGGCTTAGAGTGAAGTCAAGAGCGCGGTACCGTCGATCGCCGAGCGCCAGGAGGTCTGGTGTCGGCTGTTGGCTACTCTGCGACTGCCGCTGTGGCCCGCAACAGCGCCCGTGACCGGTGCCGGTGTGCTCCCTAGTGTGAATGTTGTTCCAGTACCAGGCGGGGCCACGGTCGTCGAACCGGCTGATCTATTCCAAGCTGAAGCCGACGGTGTTGGCGAACGGCTGCGGCAGCTGCAGGACAGGCACTTCGGACGTCAGGCACGTGGTGAGGTCGATGATGCTGATGCGGCCGAACGTCAGCGCCCGGAGCAATTCGTTGAGGACGGCCACGTTCTTCGCCTCCGGGGTCCGGGAGTTTGACGCGACGTGCGGGCACTTCCTGCCTGAGTCGCGCACCAGGAATCGTTCGGCGAGCAAAGGATAGCGACGAGCGGATCTTCCGCCCGGAACGCGCGACCCTCGCCGAGGGTTGGGTGCTGGCGGTGTTCTCGGTCCCGGAATCCGAACGGCAGAAGCGGCACGTGCTGCGCACCCAGCTGGCGCGCCTGGGCTTCGGCATCGCCGCGCCGGGATTGTGGATCGCCCCGGCCGACCTGCGGGACGCGGCGAGCTGCGTACTGCGGCGCTACGAGCTGGCCGACTACGCCGATCTGTTCCACGCCGAGCACCTCGCTTTCGGTGATCTGCGGACCAAGGTGGCGCAGTGGTGGGAGGCCTTCGCCGACTACGTGCGGATGCTCACCGACTGGCGCCGATTGCCCTACCTCGACCCCGGGCTGCCCGCCGAGCTGCTGCCGAAGAACTGGAACGGGACGGTGGCCGCGGAGATGTTCTTCACGCTGAAGTCCTGATTGGAGCAGCAGGCCCACGAGCACATCGAGGCCGTCACGGTGCGCTGATCGGTTCTGGGATCGCGGCGGTGCCCTTGAACTCGACCAGCGCCTCGGCGCCCCAGCGGCGCTGCACGCCGATTTTGGCCATCGCTGGGTAGTCCCGCCCGACGAGTTCGCGCCACACCGCGCGGAATTTCCCGGTCGTGCTCGCGGTAGTCGTCCTCGTCCACGATGTAGACCGTCAGCTCCGTCATCTGTTTCGGCCGACCCCGGCGGAGCCCAGCGCGGTGAGTAAGTTGCCAGTGCTTGGCGGAACTGCGACGCCGTTTCCGACGATCTTGCGGTTCGGCGTCGAGCGCCGTCTGGCCCGCGAGGAAAACCAGGCGGCAGTTCGAGGCCACCAGGAGGAGTCGGGTGAGCGAATCGAAGTAGCGGGACAAGCAACGGCAAGCTCAAGCGCTTCGTGCTCCGCGAGCTCGCTCGAGCCTGACCTCGCGAAGCGGGTTGGATCGTCACGGCTTACCGCGTTCGTCGAGGAGTTGGTGGAGTGCTGAGAGACCGTTTTGGACCTCGACGAAACTGGTACTCAGCGGGGCGAGGCCGATGCGGATTCCGTCGGGCGCGCGGAAGTCCGGGATGACACCGCGTTTCCAGAGCAGCTCGGTGACCTCCCGGAAGTCGGCTCGGCACACTGTGATGTGGCCGCCGCGCCGCTCGGGTTCGTGTGGTGAGGCCAGCTGCACGCCCCAGTCGGACAGCCACGCGTCCGCCAGTTCGAGGGCGTATTGGGTCAGCAGCGACGACTTCGCGCGGACTGCTTCGATCCCCGCCTCCTCGAGCATGTCCAGGCCGGTGAGCAGCGGGAGCATCGCCAGGATCGGGGGCGTGCCGCTGAGCAGGCCGCGGATGCCATCGGCGGGTTGGTACCGGGGCCCCATCGTGAACGGTTCGCGATGTCCCATCCAGCCCCAGATCGGCTGCTGTGCGAGCCCGTGGTGGCGCTGGTTGACGTAGCCGAAGGAAGGAGATCCGGGCCCGCCGTTGAGGTACTTGTAGGTGCAGCCGACGGCGAAATCGGCGTCCCACGCGTCGAGGTGCACGGGTACCGAACCGACCGAATGGCAGAGGTCCCACAGCACCAACGCACCGACTCGGTGTGCCGTGCGCGTGATGGCCTCGGCGTCGGCCAGGTAGCCGGAGCGGTATGCGACATGGCTGAACACGACCAACGCGGTGTCCGGGCCGACCGCTCCGGCGACCTGTTCGTCGGTGATGCCCGCCGCCGGATCGGTTTCGATCCATCTGAGGGCCAGGCCGCGTTCGGCGACGATGCCTTCCAGGACGTAGCGGTCGGTGGGGAAGTTGTCGGTGTCGAGGATGATTTCGCGTCGGCCGGGCCGGGCGGCGACCGCGGCGCGGGCGAGCTTGTAGAGCATAACGGTGGTGGAGTCGGCTACGACGACTTGTCCGGGTGCGGCGCCGAGAGCGACCCGGCCGAGGCGGTCGCCGATCGCTTCCGGCCAGTCGAGCCATTCGTCGGTCCACCCCCGGATCAGGCGTTGTCCCCACTGCTGGTGGATGAACTGGTACATGCGCTCGGGGATCGCACGAGCGGGTCGTCCCAGGGAGTTGCCGTCGAGGTAGGCGACGACGTCCGCGCCGTCGGGCGTCAAGAACCGTTCCTGAAAACCGCGCAGCGGATCGGCTTCATCGAGCACGTGCGCTTTCTCCAGGAGGCCGGTGCGGTAGGACATGCGTTCCTCCTTTGGTGGTCTAGTCAGGATGTCAGGGTCGGGTCGAGGACTCGGGCGGTGCGCACGGAGCTGGCGAACCGGGATGGCGCGCGATCGAGTCCGTTCGGGACCCAGCAGGAAGGACGACATTGATGGCTCGAGCGTCGAACTGGTGTTGTTCACCCATGGCGGCGTCGGCGTCGATCACCGAATGCACCTCCCGGAAGCTGCCCGGCGGCGCCAGGAACGATCGCTGGGATATCCGCCCGGCGCGGTCAGGAAGGCTCCGACCGCCCGGATCTGCGGCGACTTCGGATCGTCGGCGGCCGGCAGTTCCGCGATCAGGGCGGGAACGCTGCCCAGGTCGTCAACCTGCGCGATGCCGCTGGCGCGGACGGCGCGGAGGTCCACCAAGCTCGAGTGCACGTGGGCGTCGCGCAGCCCGGGAAGCAGGGTGCCGTCGACGTACCGGACCCGTGCGCCTCGCGGCACCGGCCAGGGTGGCAGCGGCCCGGCACCGGCGGGGCGGCCACGGCGCAGGCGCACCGCGCACCGGTCGAACCACCGTCCCCACCACGCGGAATCAGCGCTCACCCATTCGTCCGCGTCGCTGGGCATCGTGGTCCTCTTGGCCGTCTACCGGGTGATCTCGGTGCGCACCGCGTAAAGCTCGGGGAAGAAGGTCAGGGCTAGCGCGTCGCGGAGGAAGGGTACGCCGCTGGACCCACCGGTGCCCTGCTTGAACTCGATTGTGCGCTCCACCGTCTTCAGGTGCCGGAAAGCGCCAGAACTCGAAGTTCTCCTCCCCGGTGAACACGGTCTTCAACTCAGGCGCGTGGAGACAAGTCAAGCCCGGCGAGTGCCCCGGCGTCGACAGCGATGTGTCGTCGTGGGCGTGGGTGCACACGATCGCCGTCACGCGGCGATCCCCGACTCCTCCTGCTGGAGCGCGACGTCAGCCGCGCACACCTACATGCCTGAGCTCGTGCCCGTCTTACGGAAGATTTACGAGTCGGTCGCGGAGAACTGGGAGGCCTACTCTGCTTGCCCTGCCGGGCGAAACCACTGTGCATGCCGGACATGGTGACTCGACCACCATCGGCGCCGAGGCGCCGCACCTGGAGGAGTGGATAGCGCGGGGCGCTGACTTCTCTCGAATTCCGGGTCTCGAATTCCGGGAGAAGTTCCCCGGGCTGTTGACCGCGCCCTTCGCGGCGGTTAGCGTGACGTTTGATTGATATATCAATCATCGCACACAGATACACGGGAGGTCGGCCGCATGTCCGCAACGGTTGATCGTCAAGCGGTAACGAGCGCCGAACGCGCGCTCGGCCTGCCGCTGGCGGAGACGGACCCGGAGGTCCATGCGGCCATCAACCGGGAATTGGCGCGGCAGCGCGACACGCTGGAGATGATCGCGAGTGAGAACTTCGCGCCGCTGAGCGTGATGCAGGCCCAGGGCTCGGTGCTTACCAACAAGTACGCCGAAGGGTACCCGGGGCGTCGCTACTACGGTGGCTGCGAGAACGTCGACGAGATCGAGCAGCTGGCGATTGGGCGGGTCAAGGCGCTCTTCGGGGCCGACTACGCGAACGTGCAGCCGCATTCCGGCGCTCAGGCGAACTCGGCGGTCATGGCTGCGCTGCTGGAGCCGGGCGACACGTTCCTCGGTCTGGATCTCGCGCACGGCGGGCATCTGACGCACGGAATGCGCCTGACCTTCTCCGGGAAGTACTTCGACGCCGTGGCGTATCACGTGCGCGAAGACGACCACCTCGTTGACATGGCCGAGGTGGAGCGGCTGGCGAAGCAACGGCGGCCGAAACTGATCATCGCGGGTTGGTCGGCTTATCCGCGGCAGCTGGACTTCGCGCAGTTCCGGCGGATCGCCGACGCGGTCGGCGCCTACCTGATGGTGGACATGGCGCACTTCGCCGGGCTGGTGGCTGCGGGGCTGCACCCGTCACCGGTGCCACACGCGCACGTGGTCACCTCGACGACTCACAAGACGCTTGGAGGCCCGCGCGGCGGGGTCTTGCTAGCTCAGGGGGACCTGGCGAAGAAGCTTAACTCCAGTGTCTTTCCCGGCTTGCAGGGCGGCCCGCTCGAGCACGTGATCGCGGGCAAGGCGGTAGCGTTCAAGCTTGCCGGCGAAGCCGCCTTCCGCGAGCGGCAGGAACGCACTCTAGCCGGCGCCAAAATTCTCGCCGACCGGTTGCTGCAGGAGCGCAACGTCGGCGTCGTCTCTGGTGGCACCGACGTCCACCTCGTGCTGGTGGATCTCCGCAACTCCGAGATGGACGGGAAGCAGGCCGAGGACCGGCTGCACAGGGTTGGCATCACGGTGAACCGCAACGCCGTCCCGTTCGACCCGCGCCCGCCTATGGTCTCCTCCGGGGTGCGCATCGGTACTCCGGCGCTGGCTGCGCGCGGTTTCGACGATGAGGAGTTCGTGGAGGTGTCGGACATCATCGGGCTGGCGCTACGTCCCGAGACCCCGGAAGCCGGCCTTGACGCCCTCGCTGCGCGCGTCGCGGATCTCGCCCAAAGTCGTCCTCTCTACCCGGAGCTGCAGGCATGAGTGCAACCACCACGCCTCCTGGCGCGCATCTGCCCGAACATCCTGACTTCCTCTGGCGCAACCCGGAACCGAAGAAGTCCTACGACGTGGTCATCGTCGGTGGCGGCGGGCACGGCCTGGCGACCGCGCACTACCTGGCGAACAACCATGGCATCACCAACGTCGCTGTTCTGGAGAAGGGCTGGCTCGCGGGCGGCAACATGGCCCGCAACACCACGCTGATCCGCTCCAACTACCTGTGGGACGAATCCGCGGCGATCTACGAGCATTCCCTGAAGCTGTGGGAGGGCCTGGAGGAGGACCTCGGCTACCCGATCCTGTTCTCGCAGCGCGGTGTGCTCAACCTCGCGCACACCGAGCAGGACGTCCGCGACTCGGTCCGCCGCGTGGAGGCCAACAAGCTCAACGGGATTGACGCGGAGTGGATCGGGCCCGAGCAGGTCAAGGAGATCTGCCCGATCGTCAACATCTCCGCCGATATCCGCTACCCGGTCCAGGGCGCGACCTATCAGCCGCGCGCGGGCATCGCCAAGCACGACTACGTGGCCTGGGGCTTCGCTCGCCGCGCTGACGAGGCCGGGATCGACGTGATCCAGAACTGTGAGGTGACCGGGTTCGCAGTGGACGGTGACCGGGTGACCGGGGTGCGCACCTCCCGCGGTGACATAGCTTGCGGCACCGTCGCACTCTGCGCGGCCGGGCACACGTCGGTGCTGCTGGACATGCTCGGTGTGCGCACCCCGCTGCAATCGCACCCGCTGCAGGCGCTGGTCTCCGAGCTGCTGGAGCCGGTGCACCCGACGATCGTGATGTCCAACGCCGTGCACGTGTACGTCTCCCAGGCGCACAAGGGCGAACTGGTGATGGGTGCGGGTGTGGATTCCTACAACGGCTACGGCCAGCGCGGCGCCTTCCACATCATCGAGCGCCAGATGGCTGCTGCGGTCGAGTTGTTCCCGGTGTTCGCGCGGGCGCACCTGCTGCGCTCCTGGGCGGGCATCGTGGACGTCACCCCGGATGCGAGCCCGATCGTCGGCCACACCCCGTACGAGAACCTGTTCGTCAACTCGGGGTGGGGGACCGGCGGTTTCAAAGCCACGCCGGGGATCGGTTGGTGCTACGCGCACACCATCGCCCACGGCGAGCCACACCCGTACGTCGCCCCGTTCTGCCTCGACCGGTTCACCACCGGCGCGCTCGTCGACGAGCACGGCGCCGCGGCCGTCGCCCACTGAATCCGAGGACTGCCATGCAACTCATCAACTGCCCGTGGTGCGGCCCCCGCGAGGAGGTCGAGTTCCGCTACGGCGGCCAGGCCGACATCGCCTACCCCGAAAAGCCGGCCGAACTGTCGGACCAGGAATGGGCGGAGTTCGTGTTCTACCGAGACAACCCCAAGGGGCCGTTCGCAGAACGCTGGAGCCACAGTCTCGGCTGCCGCCGTTGGTTCAACGCCCTCCGCGACACCCGCACCTACGAGTTCCTCGCCACCTACGGGGTCGGCGAACCGGGCGCCGGCGTGGCGCGGGCCGAACAGGAAGTGACCGCATGAGCCGGGTCGACGGGTACGGCCGCATCGACCGCAGCCGCACGCTCGCCTTCACCTTCGAAGGCCGGACCTACACCGGCCACCCGGGTGACACGCTCGCCTCGGCCCTGCTGGCCAATGGCGTCCACCACGTCGGCACCAGTGTGAAACTGGGCCGCCCGCATGGGATCGGAGCCGCCTGGACCGAAGACCCCACCGGCCTCGTGCAGATCGAGGAGCCGTTCCCGGAGCCGATGCTGCAAGCCACCACGGTCGAGCTCACCGAGGGGCTCGTCGCCCGTGGCGTCAACGGGCAGGGACGTCTCGCCGACGTGCCCGACCCCGCCCGCTACGACCGCAAGCACACCCACACCGACACGCTGGTGATCGGCGCCGGACCGGCCGGCCTGGTCGCCGCCCGCAGCGCGGCGCGCGCGGGGGAAAGCGTCGTTCTCGTCGACGATCGCGTCACCGCTGGCGGCAGCCTCACCGGTACCGAGCGCATCGACGGCCGTCCGGCCCGGGAGTTCGTCGACGAGGTCGTCGCCGAACTGGCGGGGAATCCGGAGGTGCTACACCTGCAGCGCACCACCGCGTTCGGGCAGTACGACGACGGGTTCGTGCTTGCGCTGGAGCGGCGCACCGATCACCTCGGCGCCGCAGCGCCCGCGAACCGCTCCCGGCAGCGGGTGCACCGCATCCGTGCGCTCAAGGTCGTCGTCGCCACCGGCGCACACGAGCGGCCGATCGTGTTCGAGGACAACGACCGCCCCGGCGTCCTACTCGCCTCCGCAGCACGGGACTACCTGCACCGCTACGGCGTGCTCGCCGGACGAGAGATCGTCGTGTTCACCAGCGACGACACCGCCTATGCCGCGGCGATCGACCTCGCCGACGCTGGCGCGCACGTGACCATCCTCGACGCGCGGGACACCACGCCCGAGGAATGGAAGAATCGCGCCGTGGCGCGTGGAACCTCGGTCCATCCGTCCACTGTAGTCACCGGAACCGAAGGTGAGGAGCGCGTTTCCGGCGTGCTCGCCCGCAACGCCGGCGGTGCGGTGCGGCTGCCTGCTGACCTGCTGCTGGTCTCCGGCGGCTGGAATCCGGTGGTGCACCTGTTCAGCCACATCAAGGGAGCGCTGGCCTACGACGCCGAGCTCGGCGCCTTCCGCCCGTCCGCAACACTGCCCGGTGTCACCGTGATCGGCGCCGCGAACGGCACCTTCGACCTGGCCGGGGTGGTGCGCGAGGGCGCCGGTGACGGAGCTCCGCCCGTCGATGCCGAACCCGCCCGCACGCCGACGAAGGTGTTGTGGCGGACCGAAGGCGACCCGTACCGCCAGTTCGTCGACATCCAGCGCGACGCCACCGTCGCGGATATCCAGCGGGCTGTCGGCGCTGGACTGCGGTCGGTTGAGCACATCAAGCGCTACACCACCATCGGCACCGCGCACGATCAGGGCAAGACCTCCGGCGTGATCGCCTCCGGCATCACCGCCGAGCTCCTCGGCCGCCCGATCGAGGAACTGGGCACCACCACCTTCCGTCCGCCGTACACGCCCGTGGCGTTCGCCGCGCTAGCCGGGCGTGAGCACGGCAAGCTGTTCGACCCGGAGCGCACCACCTCGCTGCACGCCTGGCACCTAGCGGCCGGGGCGGTATTCGAGGACGTCGGGCAGTGGAAGCGCGCGCGTTACTACCCGAAGCCCGGCGAGGACATGGACACTGCGGTGCTGCGCGAATGCGCCGCCACTCGGGCGAGCGTTGGCATCCTCGACGGCTCCACCCTGGGCAAGATCGACGTCCAGGGTCCGGATGCCGGGGTGCTGCTCGACCGGCTCTACACCAACATGATGAGCACGCTGAAGCTCGGGCGGGTGCGCTACGGCGTGATGTGCGGCAACGACGGCATGGTCATCGACGACGGCACGGTGCTGCGGATCGCGGAGAACCGCTTCCTGGTCACCACGACGACCGGCGGCGCCGCATCCGTTCTGGAGTGGATGGAGGAGTGGCTCCAGACGGAGTGGCCGGAGCTGCGCGTGCACCTGGCTTCGGTCACCGAGCACTGGGCGGTCTTCCCGGTCGTCGGCCCGCGGTCGCGTGAGGTGGTCGGTGAGGTGTTCCCCGACCTCGACGTGTCGAACGAGGCGTTCCCATTCATGTCCTGGAAGGACACCGCACTTGACGGTGTGCCGGTCCGCGTCGCGCGGATTTCCTTCTCCGGCGAGCTGGCCTACGAGGTCAACGTCACCTCCTGGTACGGGTTGTCGCTGTGGAAGCGCTTGCTGGAGGCCGGGAATCGCTTCGGCATTACCCCATACGGCACCGAGACCATGCACGTGCTGCGCGCGGAGAAGGGTTACCCGATCATCGGGCAGGACACTGATGGCACGGTCACGCCTCAGGACCTCGGCATGAACTGGGTGGTGTCGAAGAAGAAGGAAGACTTCATCGGCAAGCGCTCGTTCGCCCGGCCGGAGAACCACAACCCGCTTCGCAAGCAATTCGTTTCACTGCTGCCGACCGATGGACTCACCAAGCTGCACGAGGGCTCGCAGATCGTGGAGCTCCGCGAGGACGGGACGTTACCCGAGCCGCCGGTCCCGATGCTCGGCCACATCACCTCCAGCTACCACAGCGCCGAGCTCGGGCGACCGTTCGCGCTCGCACTGGTCAAAAACGGCCGCGCCCGCATCGGTGACCTGGTGCACGTTCCGATGGGCGGCAAGCTCATCGAGGCCGAAATCGGAAACACCGTGTTGGTGGACCCGGAAGGAGCACGCCGCGATGGCTGAAACCCTCTACCTCGCGCACCCCCTGCAGGCGTGGAAAGCGGCTCTGGCCGAGCTGACGTGGGCGGTTGACGGGCTGATGGTCAAGCCCGAGGAGCCAATGGCTGCGGTGGACCTGCGCGTCGATGCTGCAGGACCGGGCGCCGCGGCAGTGGAGCGCGCGTTGGGTTCGGCGCTGCCCTTCGAACCCAACACCTGGACCCACACCACGGAGGGCCAGATCATCTGGCTAGGACCCGATGAGTGGCTGGTAACCAGCAAGAACGCCCGCCCGCACGAGCTGGAGGACTCGCTCGGCCGGGTCGTATCCGCTCACGGCGGCGCGGCCGCGGACGTGTCCGCGCAACGCACCACCATCCGGCTGAGCGGTGAGCGGGCCCGAGAGCTGCTCTCGTTCGGGTGCTCGATCGACCTGCGATCCTCGGCCTTCCCCAAGGGATCGAGCGCGCAGACCAGCATCGGGCAGACCGGTGTGCTGATCCTCGCCCTCGGCAACGGCGACGACTTCCGGCTTTTCGTCCGGCCGTCGTTCGCCGGGTACCTCGCGGACTGGCTGCTCGACACAGCCCAGGAATTCCGGCCCGCCCACTAGCTCCCAGGCGACCTTGATCGTCGGCAGGGCCCGATCTTCCATCCTCCACAGGCATCTTCGCAGCGGTCGCAGTGGATTGTTCATTTAGGAGAGACCCGTCATGAGCACCACCCCTCGCGTCGTCATCATCGGAGCCGGGATCGTCGGTGCGAACCTGGCCGACGAGCTCACCGGGCGCGGCTGGACCGAGGTCGCTGTCCTCGATCAAGGGCCGCTGCCGCTCACCGGAGGCTCAACCTCCCACGCGCCCGGTCTGGTGTACCAGACCAGCGCTTCGAAGGTCATGACCGAGCTGGCCACCTACACGGTGGAGAAGTTCAAAAGCCTCGACGTGGACGGCGCCTGGTGCTTCAACCAGGTCGGCGGCCTCGAGGTCGCCACCACCCCGCAGCGCCTCGCCGACCTGCACCGCAAGCAGGGGTGGGCCACCTCCTGGGGTGTGCCCGGTGAGATTGTCGGGCCGCAACGGTGCGCCGAATTGCACCCGCTGCTCGACCGCGAGCAGGTGCTCGGCGGGTTCCACACCCCGACGGACGGCCTGGCCAAGGCGTCCCGCGCCGTCGTCGCAGTGGCCCGCCGCGCCGAGTCCCGCGGCGCGGTGTTCCGCGGCTCGACCCGCGTCATCGAGGTCCTCCAGCAGGGCGGTCGGGTCACCGGTGTGCGCATTGATGTCGGCGAGGAGATCCCCGCCGACATCGTGGTGTCCTGCGCCGGGTTCTGGGGGCAGGCCGTCGGTGAGCTGGTCGGTATGAAGGTGCCCTTGCTCCCAATGGCCCACCAGTACGTGCGCACCGGGCAGATCGCTGAGCTCGTCGGACGCAACGACGAGCGGATCGAGGCACGGCTGCCGATCCTGCGCCACCAGGACCACGACCTCTACTACCGCGAGCACAACGACTGCCTCGGCATCGGCTCCTACGCCCACCGCCCCATGCCGGCGCGGCTGTCCGAGCTGCCCGAAGTCGACGACGACGATCTCACCGAGGCGGCGATGCCATCGATGTTGCCGTTTACCGAGGAGGATTTCACGCCGTCCTGGGAGCACAGCAAGGTGCTGCTGCCGTCGCTGCGGGAGTCGAAGATCGAGTCCGGGTTCAACGGCATTTTCTCCTTTACCTCCGACGGCGGGCCGCTGGTCGGAGAGTCCCAGCAGGTGGCCGGGTTCTGGATCGCCGAGGCGGTGTGGGTGACCCACTCCGCGGGTGTCGCCCGCGCCGTCGCGCAGCTGCTCGTGGACGGCCGCAGCGACGTCGAACTCCACGGTTGCGACGTGAACCGGTTCGACGAGATCGAGACGACCGAGGCTTACGTCAGCGAGACCTCGCAGCAGAACTTCGTGGAGATCTACGACGTGCGGCACCCGCTGCAACCGAAGCTCTCGCCGCGCGACCTGCGGGTAAGTCCGTTCCACGCGCGGCAGAAGGAATTGGGCGCGTTCTTCCTCGAGGCGCACGCTTGGGAGCGGCCCCACTGGTACGAGGCCAATGCGCGCTTGGTCAAGGAACTGCCGACCCAATGGCAGCCGCCGTCGCGCGACGCTTGGTCAGCGATGTTCCACTCGCCGATCGCCGCGGCGGAGGCGTGGAAGACCCGCACCGCGGTCGCCATGTACGACATGACCCCGCTCAAGCGCATCGAGGTCAGCGGCCCGGGGGCGATCGAGTTCCTGCAGCGGCTGACCACCGGCAAGATGGACAAGCCGGTCGGCTCGGTGACCTACACCCTCGCCCTGGACAAGGCCGGTGGTATCCGCTCGGACTTGACCGTCGCCCGGCTCACCGAGCACCTGTTCCAGGTCGGCGCCAACGGCAACCTTGACCTGGACTACTTCCTGCGCGAGGCGTCGGAGGACCACAGCGTCCAGATTCGCGACATCACCGGCGGTACCTGCTGCGTCGGCGTGTGGGGGCCGCTGGCGCGTGACCTGGTGCAGCCGTTGAGCGGCGATGATTTCTCCCATGAGGCGCTGAAGTACTTCCGCCTGAAGCATGCACACATCGCCGGTATCCCGGTCACTGCGATGCGACTGTCCTATGTGGGCGAGCTCGGCTGGGAGATCTACACCAACGCCGAATACGGCCAGCGACTGTGGGATGTGCTTTGGGAAGCCGGGCAACCGCTGGGGGCCATTGCCGCAGGACGGGCCGCGTTCAACAGCCTCCGCCTGGAGAAGGGCTACCGGTCGTGGGGCAGTGATATGACGACCGAGCACAACCCTTACGAGGCCGGTCTCGGGTTCGCTGTGAACAAGAAGAAGACCGGCTACGTCGGGTACGACGCGATCGCTGGGCTGAGCGACGAAGCCGTCACCCGCCGTCTTGCCTGCCTGACCATCGACGACGGGCGTAGCGTGGTGCTGGGCAACGAACCTGTGTTCCTCGATGGCGAAGCCGCGGGTTATGTGACGTCGGCCGCGTTCGGCCACACGATCGGCAAGCCGATCGCCTACGCCTGGCTCCCCGCGTCGGCCACGGCAGACACCTCGGTGGAAATCCAGTACTTCGGGCGGAAGGTGCGCGCCACAGTCGCCGTCGAACCGCTGGTCGACCCGGAGATGGCCCGAATTCGCCGCTGAGCGGCCCCGAGCAGGGGGCGCGGTCTGCAAATGGTCGGTGTCCGTGCACCCCAACCGACTGCGGGCCCAGGCCGCCGAGAACGAAAACACCGATGCCATGCGCATAGAAGGTCTCGAAACCTTCGTGCAAGAACTCGCAGCTCGGGTACCAGCTCCCGGCGGCGGGGCGAGCGCCGGGCCGCACGCCGCCCAGGCCGCCGTGACCGACTTGGTGGCTGGGCTGCCCCCAGTGCCCGGCGGGGCCGGACCGGTGACCACGGCGTTGTGGCCGCGCCAACCGGTTGAATCCGCTTCGCGGAGCGCAATGTGACCGAGCCGCGAACCGCTGGCACCGACCTGAGCGCTCCCACACCTGGGGCTGATGTGGGAAGTCTGCTGAGGATGATGCGCGGCCGCGCAAACTGGTGTGCGCAATCCTAAACGTCACACCGGATTCGTTTTCCGACGGCGGCGCGTACCGGAACAGCGGCGCAGCCGTTCGGCACGGGCTGCGCTTGATCGAAGAGGGTGCTGACATCCTCGACATCGGCGGCGAATCCACGCGGCCGGGCGCCCGCCCAGCACCGCAGAGGAGTTCGACCGCGTTGTGCGGGTCATCGAAGAGTTGGCGCGGCGGACGGACACTCCGCTGTCGATCGACACCTCCCGCCCGGAGGTGATGAGGGAAGCGGTGGCCGCCGGCGCGACGATCAACGATGTGCGCGCACTGCGCTATCCCGGTGCAGTCGAGATGGCGGCCGGTTCGGGGGTGCGACGTCTGCCTCTCGCACATGCTCCGGCCGCCTCACTTGATGCAGCGCAGCCCGAGCTACGTCGACGTGCTTGCCGAAGTAAGGGAGTTCCTGTGCGAACGGATCGAAGTGTGCGCGGGTGCGGGCATCGCGCGCGAGCATGTCGTGATCGACCCTGGTTTCGGCTTCGGCAAGAACCGGGAGCACAACTTGACCTTGCTCCGGTCGCTGAGCGCGTTCACCGAGCTCGGTGCACCTGTCATGGCTGGACTGTCGCGCAAGGAAGTGCCCGGGGAAATCACCGGGCGACCGGTGCCGGAGCGAGAGGCAGTTTCATCACAGCCGCCGTGCTGGGGGCGCAGCGTGGCGCGAAGATCCTCCGCGTGCACGACGTGGCCGCCATGGTCGACGCGCTCAAAGTGCTTTCCGTGGTCGAAGACTGAGCCGCTCGCGATGCGGGCCGTCAGATGATCGCCCGTATCGCCTTCTCGAATCCGGTGACGTGGTCTCGGGCGATCTTCTCGGCCCTCCGGCTCTCGCCATCGGCGACCGCTCGCAGCAGGCCCACGTGTTCCTCGATGTGCCGGTCGAAATGCGTGATGCGTTCCAGGAACACGCAGAAGATCCGGGTCGCGAGGTTGTTGTAGCGAACCAGCGTGTCCTCGAGGTGGGGGTTGCCGGCGGCGCGGTAGATCCAGCGGTGCACCCGCAGGTCCCACTGCATCAGCTCGTTGCGCGACATGATCAGCACGTCGTTGTCCTGGATGGTGTCGGCGAGCTCGGCCAGCTTCTCGCGCACGGCCTTCCCGGCGTTCTCGGCGGCCCGGCGGGCGGCCAGCGGTTCGAGCTGCACGCGGATTTCGGAGATGTAGGCGAGGTCGGTGATGTCCACGCCGGTCGCGAAGGTGCCGCGGCGCGGATACGAGATCACCAGACGATCCACCTCGAGACGTTTGAGGGCCTCGCGGACGGGTGTGCGTCCAATGCCGAGCGACTCGCTGAGAGCCAAGTCGTCGATCGGCGCCATCGGCGGGATGTCCAGCATGATCAGCTGGTCCTGGATCGCGGCGTAGGCGCGGTCGGCCAGCGAGGTGGTCGACGATTCGAGTTCCTGTCGGGCAGTGGTCACGGGCATCATCTTAGGGCCTGAAATCCATGGGGACATGCCCTGGCACTTCTTTGAAGCCGGTCTTGCATCAGATTGATATATTAATCCAATATCTGAGGGAGCGATGAAGCGACCAGGGAGCGTTGATGACCATCTCCGTGTTCTACCCGCTCAAGGTCGGGATCGGAACCTCGAGTTCGCACACGGTCGGCCCGATGCGGGCCGCTTACCTGTTCGTCACCCGACTTCGCGGGTCCGGGGCGCTCGGCCGCGCGGCCAGGGTGCGTTGTGAACTTTTCGGGTCGCTCGGCACCACTGGCCGCGGCCACGGCAGTGTCAAGGCGGTGGTGCTAGGGCTGGCTGGTGAGCATCCGCACCTGGTCGATCCCGTGGCCACCGACCCGGCGGTCGAGGCCGTGCGCGCGGACGGCCGGATAAGCCTTGGAGGAAAGCATGAGATCTCGTTCTCCGCTGACGACGTGGTGCTGCACCGCCGCAAGCGACTGGACTTCCACAGCAATGGCATGGTTTTCGCGGCCTACGGTTCTGACGGCGCCGAGCTCGACCGTCGCGAGTACTACTCGGTTGGTGGCGGGTTCGTTCTCGACGAGGACGAGGCTGGCCGGCCGGGGCTGGTCGACGACGACACACCGGTTCGCTACCCGTTCACCACGGGCGACGAACTGCTTGCGCTGACGATATCGAGCACAACCTGGGCCTGACATACGACCCGGTCGGTGGGCTGGTGCAGATCCCCTGCATCGAGCGCAATGCCGTCGCCTCGGTCAAAGCGATCACCGCAGCCCGGATGGCTGTGCGCGGCGATGGTGCGCACCACGTGTCGCTGGATAAGGCGATCAAGACCATGCGCGAAACCGGCGCGGACATGAAGGACAAGTACAAAAGGACAAGTACAAGGAGACCGCCCGCGGCGGGCTGGCTCTCAACATCGTGGAGTGCTGAGGAGATTTGCGTGAGTCACACCTTCACCCTCACCCTGAGCTGCCCCAACCGGACAGGCATCGTGCGCGCGGTGAGCGGATACCTGTTCGAACTAGGATGCGACATCGGTGAGCACCAGCAGTTCGACGACGGTGTTCGTGACCGGCTGTTCATGCGCACCCAGGTCACGGCGCCCGACGGCATCGATCTGGAGGAGCTGTCGCGCGGATTCGAGCCGGTGGCTGCTGAGTTCCAGATGACCTACGACTTCAACGCCAACCGGAACGCCCGGATCCTGGTCATGGCATCGAAGCTCGGCCACTGCCTGAACGACCTGATCTACCGGTGGCGGGCCGGAAGCCTCGGGGGTGACATCGTCGCAGTGGTGTCCAACCACCAGGACCTGCGCCCGATGGCCGAGGCCGCTGGCTTGCCGTTCGTGCATATTCCAGTCACCCCGGAGACGAAGGGGGCTGCCGAGGCGCGCCTGTTGCAGCTCGTGGATGAGTACGACGCCGAGCTGGTCGTGCTGGCGCGGTACATGCAGATCCTCTCGGACGAGACCAGCAAGGCTCTGTACGGCCGCGCAATCAACATCCACCACTCGTTCCTGCCCGGGTTCAAGGGCGCCAAGCCATACCACCAGGCGTACCAGCGCGGCGTGAAACTCGTCGGTGCCACCGCGCATTACGTCACCTCGGACCTGGACGAGGGGCCGATCATCGAGCAGGAAGTTATCCGGATCGACCACACCCACGACCCCCGTGCACTGCAAACTGTGGGGCGTGACGCCGAAGCGCTCGCGTTGTCCCGCGCGGTGCGCTGGCACTGCGAACGCCGGGTGCTGCTCAACGGTCACAGCACGGTCGTTTTCCCGTGACCACGGTGCCTGATCGGACTGCCCCGAGGATCGCTAGAACCCGCCCCTTCGGCGGGTCGGGGCAATCTCGTGCGTACCGGGACGCGCTGCTGGCAGCCCTCGGCAGGGACAGGGCGATCCGTGATCCAGCCGCTGGGTTTTGATCTCATCCAAAGTGGACCCATTGGTCCTGCTTGGCAGTGGGGTCGGCCGCAACGCCGGTGACCTTCACTTCCCCTGTCCCAGCTGGCGTGGAATCCGACGAGACGGTCAGGGGGCAACAGTGGCTTGAGCTCCGTGATTGGGGCAGAAAGGCCTTGGTTCGGTTCTGCTGTGCTGCGGCAGTCCGGCGAAATGAGGGCGCTGTGCAACGGCGTTTGACCAGCTTCGTCATCTGGAGGCCGGCTTGGGCCGGAGTCACATGAGCGATCTTGGTGGCCGGTGGTGTGGCTGAGGGATCTCCTGGTAGCGGCTCGGAGGGTTCGATGATCGGGTCCGATCGCGGGAACGGCCACGGGTCGCTGCGCTTCGCTGGGAGGGATACTGCCTGACCCCATCTGGCGTTGATCAGCGCGGCCTGCGCGATCACCGAGCAGGCGATGACGCGGTGACGATCTGGGGAGCGCTCGCTGGCGGGTTCATCGGCACCCTGGTGCTGACCACGGCGTTGCGCGCGGCGAATGAGCCCAAAATGACCCGCATCGACATCCCCTTCCTGCTCGGCACCTGCGTAACAGTCAACCGCTCCCGAGCGAAAGCCGTCGGCTACCTGGCGCACTTCGTGTTCGGGGAGCTGTTCGCCTTGGGCTACTACGGGCTTTTCGTCGCCCTGGAACTAGCAGCTGTTGGTTGGGGGCGCTGTTCGGTCTGGTCCACGGCATGTTCGCCGGCACCGCGCTGGTGAACATCCTGCTGCCGGTAGTGCACCCGCGAATGGGAACCAACCTGACCAGCGCTCCCCAGAGAGCGCACTGCTCGAACCGCCGGGTTTCCTCCTGCTCAACGCAGTGGTGACACCGATCTTCAGCCTGGGGGCATGTCCTCTACGGCGACCTCGTCGGTGGATTCATCTCGTACACCGGCTGACCGGGCGATGCGGATAGGGCAGCGGCAGTGCACCCGTCGTTGAAGCGCTGGTACCGGTTGGTTAGTGGCGGGTGGGCACCCGCGTGATGAGGCGGAGGGCATTGGCGAGGCCTTCGCGGTGTTCGCTGAAGGTTTCCGGGGAAATCCCCTCGGTGGCAATGGAAACGAGGTGGTCGGTCGCCGCGCGCAGCACCGCGCTCGTGGCGGCGGCCTGCATGCGGACTTCGAGCGCGTCGGCCGGCATGCCCATGCGCTCGGCGAGCACGTCGGCGAAGGCGGACTCGTCGCGCTCCCGCAGCACGAGGTAGGCGGCGCGCAGCGCGGGTTCGTCGTGCGTCATGCGGACCACGGCCAGTACCGCCTCGACGTCGGAGTCGGAGGAGTCGAGCACGGTCGTGTAGGCCGCGCGTAGGTGCTCGGCCAGCTCCAGTTCGGGCGGCCAGGTGCGCAGGACTTCCTGGAAAGCGTCGATCGTCTTCGTCAGCAGCGGTTCGATGCAGCTTTCCTTGCTGCGGAAGTAGCGCCACAGCGTGCGCTCGGAAACTCCGGCGGCGCTCGCGATCTGCTCGCCTGATGTCGCGGCCACGCCCTGCTCGCGGAACAGTCGCACGGCGTGGCGGGAAATGTCGAGCCGTTGCTGTTGGCGTTGCTGGTCGCTTACCGGTGGACGCCCGCGGCGGGTCTTGCGGTCGTGTCGCTCAACCACGAGCACCTCCACCAGCAGATCGAGGGTTGCGCGTTGACACACCCTAACCGACTCAACATTACTGACAGTGACTGCCAGTAATCGGTAGGGTTGGTGCTGCGAGACACCACAGGAGGAAGCCATGAGCGTTGCCGCCGAGCGCCTGCAGTTGCCCTTCGCGAGGCCGAACGTGCTTGATCTCGCACCGCTGTACGAGGTGCTGCGCCGAGAAGCGCCGGTCACGCCGGTCACCACGCCGGCCGGTGACCCCGCCTGGCTGGTCACGCGCTTCGACGAGGTCCGCGACCTGCTCAGCGACAAGCGCCTCGGGCGGTCGCACCCCGAGCCCGAGCGGGCATCGCGCATCACGACCGCAGCGGTGCAGGACGGCCCCACAGGCAACTACGAGACCGAAGAAGCCGACCACACGCGGATGCGCCGACTGCTAACCCCGGCGTTCTCGGCCAAGCGGATGCGGCTGCTCTCCGGTCACATGCAAGACCTGGTCGACGACTACATCGACCAGTTGGTCGCCGAGCACGACGCCGCGCCCGACGGGATCGTCGATCTGCACGCCGGGCTGGCCTTCCCGCTGCCGGTCGCGGTCATCTGCCAGCTGCTGGGAGTACCCGAGAGCGACCGCGAGCATTTCCGGTCGTTATCCGATCGCATGGCCAGCTACGCCAGCGGGAACGACGCCCACCAGGCGCGGGACGAGTTCGGCACGTACATGGCTGGGCTGGCGGAGGGCAAACGCACCGAGCCGGGTGAGGACGTCATCTCCGACATCGTGCGCGCCCAGAGCGCCGACGAGGGGTTCGACTACTACGAGATGGTCCGCCTGTGCGTCGGACTGCTCTTCGCCGGGCACGAGACGACGGTCAACCGCATCGGACTGGGCACCCTGTTCCTGCTCACCCGCCCCGATCAGTGGCGGTCGCTGACCGCCGACCCCACCGGCCGGGTCAACACCACCGTAGAGGAGATCATGCGCCTGGGAGCACCGGGCGACCTCGGCCTGCTGCGCTACGCCCACACCGACCTCGACGTCGCGGGCACCACCATCCACCGCGGCGATGCCGTCATCCTGTCCATCAACGCCGCTAACCGGGACCGGGCCACCTACTCGAACGCTGAGACCTTCGACCCCGACCGTGAGGAACGCGCCCACCTCGGGTTCGGGCACGGCTCGCACTTCTGCATCGGTGCCAGCCTCGCCCGCACCGAACTCAGGATCGTCTTCGCCACCCTCGCCCAGCGCCTTCCCGGTCTGCGCCTGGCCAAGGACATCGACGAACTGGAGGTGCGCACCACCATCACCGGCGGCGTCATCGAACTGCCCGTGACCTGGTAGCCGCGCCACCACGGAGGAGACGGTCCGATGAAGGTTGCAGTGGACCGAGCAGGACGTTGCGCTGCGCGGTGTTGCCGCGGAAGAGGGTGAGGAAGGGCGCGGCGGGAGGTTTCCCACGCTCCCTGGACATTCTCGAACTCGGGCGTTTCGGCGACCCGGAGCCGGATCACCAACCCGATGACGACCGGCACGATGCTTAGCCCGAACGCGATCCGCCAGCCGTAACCGAGGAACTGCGTCAGGCGGACTGCGCGCTGGTCCGGCAGGTGGGGTCAGTTGACACTCCAGGTGGGGTCTGCTGCGGTTGGCGCGTGATGGTCGCGACGTTGTTCACCAGGTGTCGCCACGTGGGCTTCCACCGCGTGGCGGCGCAGACTTGTCGTTCTTGACCCGGGCTCCAGCCCGTGCCTGCTGATCGGGCGACGTTCCACCACGCCTCGGTGCATCCGTCCACAACGGACTTTGGCGATCCGGTTCCGCACACCGGCCTTCGACTTCAGCCTCCGGCCGCAGCACAACCAGGTGCCAGGACGTCCGCACCCGGAGATCGGATCGCAACTCCACATGCGGGAGATATTGGACCCGGGAACGCTGGCCGACGCCGTCGGGCCGATCGGCGGCTCGGTGGGCCGGTTGTTCGACGCCTGGTCACGGGCCGTCCGGGGCAGGTGAGACCAGGGCGGCGACCGCGGGATCAGCCGCGATCGCTTGCCCCCGTGGTGGTCAGTCCTCCTCCGGTTTGGCGTGGTCCGGCACGCCCGGGTGCGGGTCGCAGGACAGGTCGATCAGCGGGTGCACCCCGGCACCCTCCGGTGCGGCGTGGCTGTGCCTGCCCGTCTCGGCCTCGTTGCTGGGACGGTCGGGTTCGGTGCTCATGTTCTCCTCCGGTCGACCGGAGCCGGTGCGGCAACGGCCAGCGATCACCCTGCACGAGCCGATCGCCCTGCAAGCCGTCGTGGCGGTCCGCTCACGGCTCAGACCGGTGGTAGCTGCTGTTCGACGTCGAGGAGGGACGCGAAGGGGTCCCCGACCGTTGCGATCCGGTCCAGGACGGTGCGGATCGTCCACCGGTCGGGGGTCAGGTCCGGGTCGTCGAGCTCGTCCCACTCCAGTGGGACCGACACCGGGGCGCCCGGCTGGGGGCGGGCGCTGTAGGGGGCGACCAGAGTCTTGTTGATGACGTTCTGGGTGTAGTCCAGCCGCGCCAGGCCGCGGCGGTCGGTCTTCGTCCACGCCCAGCTGACCAGCTCGGGGACGGTGCCGCCGACGGCCTTGGAGACCTTCTCGACCCAAGCCCGGGTTTCCGTGTAGGTGTAGCGCGGTTCGACCGGTACCCAGATCTGGATGCCGCGCTGCCCGGTCACCTTCGGGCGGGCCTCGACACCGAGGTGCTCCATCGCGGTCCGGTGCAGGCGAGCGAGGACGAGCACTTCCTCGAACGTTGTCCTGCTGCCCGGGTCGATGTCGAACAGCGCCCAGGTCGGGTGGTGGACGTCGGACGCGCGCGAGGTCCACGCGTGCAGTTCCAGCGCAGCGTAGTTGGCCAGCCAGGCGAGGGCGGGGACGCTGTCCGGGATGAGGTACCACTGGGTATCGTCCGGGTCGGCATCCTCGTAGCGCCAGCGACGGAGCCAGTCGGGGGCGTGGCTCGGGGCTTCCTTGTGCCAGAAACCGGGTTCGTCCACCCCGTTCGGGAATCGATGCGAGTTCAGCGGCCGGTCGGTGAGGTAGGGCAGCATCACCGGGGCGATCAGCGCGTGGTAGCGGATCAAGTCGCGCTTGGTCACCGGTGCCTCGCCGTCGCGGGCCGGGAACAACACCTTGTCCAGGTTGGTCAGCGCGAGGTTCCGCCCGGCCAGCCGCCATCGGCCCTTGCTGCCGAGCTCGTCGAGCGCCGCCAGCTCCTCGCCGGTGGGCGGATCCCAGTGCGCCTTCGCGCGGGACTTTTTGGCACCCAAGGGAATCTCGGCTTCCGACGGAGGTAGATCGCTGCGCCACATCGCTTCCGGCGCGGCGGCGACCTCCTCGTTGGTGCGGCCGCTGTTCACCGACCGCGGATGATCCTCCGGATCCCAGCCCGGCTCGGCGTGCTCGTCCTTCTTGTGCAGCAGCAGCCACTGCTTCTCGCCGCGCCGCACCAGCACGAACCGGCCCACCAGCTTGTCGCCGTGCAGGTCGAAGTGCAGCGTCCCGGCCTCGATCGCGGCGGCCGGATCGTCCTCCACGGCGTCCCAGGTGCCGCGGTCCCACACGATGACGTCGCCGCCGCCGTACTCGCCGACCGGGATGGTGCCCTCGAAATCGGCGTACTCCAGGGGGTGGTCCTCGACCTGCACGGCCATGCGCCGCGCCGTCGGGTCCAGCGTCGGCCCCTTGGGCACGGCCCAGCTCAGGAGGACGCCGTCCAACTCCAGCCGCAGGTCGTAGTGCCGACGGCGGGCCCGGTGCCGCTGCACGACGAAGCGGTCGCCGGTCGCGCGCACCTCGCCGTCGCCGCTGGGTTCGGCCGTGCGGGTGAAGTCGCGCATCTTCCGGTACTTCGCCAGCCGCTGGTCGTTCACGTCTCCCGGATACCCGATATCAGGCGGCAGCAAAAATCGGGGACCTCACTCCAGCACCAGCAGCTGGCGTTCGGCGGCGATCTCGGCACCGGCCGCTCGTAACTCGGCGACCTCCGGCGCGTCAGGGTGGGCCAGCGGATTGGTGTTGTTGAGGTGGGTGAACAGGAACCGCGACCTCGGGTGGCGGGCGATCTCCGGCAGGGCTGCCCGGATCGGCAGGTGCCCCATGCTGCTCGCGGGGCGGTCGCTGCCGGAGGCATGCGTCAGCTCGGCCTCGGTGAAGAAGGTGCCGTCCAGGAGCACGACGTCGGCGCCATCGATGACCTGCTCGAACGCGTCGCCCCAGGCGGGCAGGCACGGCGCGTACACCAAGCTTCGGCCGGAGCCGGTGAACCGGTAGGCGACGACCCAACCGGTTTCGTGCAGATCGTCCGCGTAGCGGGGGCGCTTGTCGCCGACGACGGCGATCTCGGCAGCGAGCCCGCCCGCCAGCACTTGGCGTTCGGAGACGATTTCCGGCTGAACGGCGGTGTAGCTGCCGATCACCTCGGTGATCGGGAACGCCTGCCGAAGCGCCTGGTGGACGGCGGCGGTCGCGTAGATCGGCAGCCGCGCGGCTTCCCGCAGGGTGAGCAGGCCGAGGGTGTGGTCCAGCTCGGCGCTGGTGAGCAGCACGCCTTCGACGGGGGTGTCCCGGGTGCCCGGCGGTGGACGGAGTTCGGGGGTGCCCAGCAGCTGCGTTCGCAAGTCCGGCGATGCGTTCACCAGGTACCAGGAGTTTCCGTCGCCGCTGATCGCCAGGCAGTCCTGGCTGAGTTGCACGCCGAGTTCTGCGGCCCGGCAGCAGCTCTGGCAGCCGCAGTTCCACTGCGGAAGGCCGCCGCCTGCCGCAGTGCCCAGGACACGTACCCGCATCACATCCGCCTCCGGACTGCGGGCAGCGGTTCGAACCCGGTTCGGATCAGGTCGTGGTGTTCGGACAACGAGCAGGCCGGATCGGTAACCGCCGCGTCGCCGACCAGCTGGTAGGCCTGGCACCGGCAGCCGCCGAAGTCGACGTCCTTCAACGCGCAGCTGTGGCAGGGGTCAGGCATCCACTCGGTGCCCCGGAAGCGGTTGAACGCCGCCGAATCGAACCAGACCGCCTCCAGCGCCGAATCGCGCACCGAGGGAACGTCCAGGCCGGGCAGCTGCCCGGCGGCCAGGCACGGGAGCACGTCGCCGTTCGGGGCCACCGTTAGTTGCCGGCTGCCCCAGCCGTAGTTGCATGGTTTGGGGCGCGGGCTGAAGTAGTCCGCGGTCACGTACACGATCTCCAACCGCTCGCCGTAGAGCTCGCGGGCCAGCGCCGCGTCCGCGTCCGCGAGCCGCACCTGCTCCCGGCTGGGCATCAGGGCGGCGCGATTACGCAAGGCCCAGCCGTAGAACTGGGTGTTGGCCAGCTCGACGCGTTCCGCCCCGAAATCCACTGCGAGTTCGACGATGTCGAGCAACCGCTTGATGTTCCCGCGGTGCAGAACTGCGTTGACGGTCATGGGCAATCCGGTTTCGGCGATGCTGCGCGCGACGATCATCTTGCGGGCGTGCGCGCGACGTCCGGCGACGGCGTCGGCCGACATCGCGGCCGAGTCCTGCACGGACAGCTGGATGTGGTCCAGGCCGGCCTCGGCCAGTTCGTGCAACCGCTTCGACGGCAGGAAGAACCCGCTGGTGACGAGGTTGGTGTACATGCCGAGTCCGCGGGCCGCCGCGACGAGGGAAACGAGGTCCCGGCGCAGTGCCGGTTCGCCACCGGAGAGATGCAGTTGCAGCACGCCGATCGACCTCGCCTGCTCGATGACGCGCAACCAGTCTTCAGTGTCGAGTTCGTCCTGGTAGTCGGCGAGGTTCAGGGGGTTCGAGCAGTACGTGCACTGCAACGGGCACCGATAGGTCAACTCGGCCAGCAAGCCCAGGGGCAGCCCGGATCGCGGAACCTTTAGTTGCGGGCCGGATTCCGCTACCTCCGCCGGTTCCGCCCCCAGCATTCGGCGACGCTCCAGGTCCGCGAGCATCTCGAGCACGGATTCGGCGGTCACTCCCTGGTACGCGGCCGCGAGCTCGCTGACGATGTCGGTGACCGTGCGCTTGGTGTCGCACCTGCTCACGATGTCGGCCGCGGTGTCGTTGAGCAGCAACACGCCTTCCGGGTACAGCAGGGCGTGCCTCGCGCGGACGCGATCATGCACGTACCGGACACCGCGCCGCAACCCGGGGCGGCTGTCGGCGGTCACGTCCATGACTGTCTCTTGTAGTCGACGGCGTCCAACATTGCCCAAAGCACATCGCATTTGAAGGCCAATGCCCGCACCGCGGCGTCCTGCTGCTCGCGTGTCGCGCAGTGGTCGAGCACGACCTGCAGCGTCACGGTGCTGTCCGCGCGGGCGGCCGGAATCCGTCGTTCGAAGTATGCCAGCCCGGCGGGTTCGATCCAGTCGTAGTAGCGCCGCCAGGCCGCCATCCGGTCGGACATGTGATCGGGCGAGAACATCTCGGTCAACGCTGCGGCCACACTCTCGATCCATGGCTTGCGCCGGCAGAAGTTCAGATACGCGTCAACGGCGAACCGAACGCCGGGCAGCACGTGGCGCTCGTCGAGGACCTCGGACCGCTGCAGGCCGACTGCTTCGGCGAGCACCAGCCAGTCGTGCAGGCCGCCTTGGGCGTCGCTGGGTCCGTCCTGGAAGCCTATCCGCTCGACCCAGATCCGCCGCACCTCCGGAAGCGGGCAGTTCGCCGCGATGGCCGCGTTCTTCTGCGACAGGTGCCGCTGGTAGTACCACCGGTTGGCCACCCATAGCCGGATTTCCGGCGGGCTGCAGCGGCCGTCGTGCAAGCGCCGGTGGAACGGGTGCTGCGCCCAGTAGCGCTTCGCCAACCGCTGCAAGGATTCCCGGAACTCGGTCTCGCCCAGCGGCTGGCTCACCGACTGCCGTCGTGCGCGTAAGCGGTTACTTCGGGACGGGTTTCGCACTGCTCGACCAGCGGCGGAGTCCACCTCGGCGGAGCGGGGGCGGGAACGGTTTCCGAAGAAGCGGCCATCACGAGACCTCCATTTCGCAAGAAGGGCAAGCGAAATCGAACCGTACTAGCGCCGAACCGCAAGAATCAAGGTTGCAAACCTTGAACAACACGACCGCCGCAACGGGAACCGCCGATCAGCCGAAAATTTCGCCGCCCGGCTAAGGCAACGGAAAACCGCGCTGCCGGGCAGCCTCGTACAGCAGTACGGTTCCCGCTGAAGCCGCATTCAGCGAACTCGCGGCGCCCCCGATGGGAACCCGGACGACCTCGTCGCACATTTCCTGCCAGGTGGTGCTCATCCCGGTCGTCTCGTTGCCGATAACCAGCAGGACGGGCCGGGTGAGATCGCATTCGGTGATCTCGTAGGTGCCGTTCTCGTCGGTGCCGACGACCGCGATCGGCACCCCGCACCGCCGGTGTTCGGTGACCCAGTCGAGGACGCTGCGCGGTGACGGCACCCGGACCGCAGGCACCGAGAACAGCGACCCCGTGCTCGCGCGCACCGACTTCGGGTCGTAGACGTCTGCGGCATGACCGCTCACGATCAGGCCGTCGGCGCCGAAGGCGTCCGCGGATCGCACCAGGGTTCCGATGTTGCCCGGGCTGGTGGGCCGGTCGAAGACCACGCCCAGGAAGTCCTGCTCGACCGGCAGCCGGTGGAGGTCGTCGGCCCCCAGTTCGGCGACGGCGATGAGTTCCGGTGGCTCGGATTCGCGCTCGCCGAGTTCCCAGAGCAGATCCGGGTGCACTTCAACGGTCTTGGCGGCGCATTCATCGATCAGCCGCCTGGCCCAGGAGGAGAGCTTCCTGCCCGACGGGTACAAGAGATTGCGCAGTGGCCAACCGCGCTCCACCGCGAGCGTAATCGGTCGCACACCGTGGATCAGGAATTCGCCGGAACGCTGTCGTTTGGTGCGGTTCGACAGCAGTGCTTGCCACTGCTGGAAAAGTGCGTTGCGGGTGCTGACGCGAAGACTTTGGCCGGAATGCATTCCTGCGCTGCCCTTGCCGCGGATTTTCCCCGGATCACGTCTTGCGTCTGGCACCGCGCAAGGCTAACAGGCACTGCGGAAGGCGACTTCACTGCGATTCGATGTGACTTGGGACACTGCTCGTCACGCTACTTCGTCGTGTCCCGTTCCTTGTTCGCACTCGGTTGCGCGGATTCTAGAGACGGAACCACGGCGTTTCGGATCGTTGTCGTTGGGGCTGGTTACACCGGGTTGGCCGCGGCGAACCTCCCGGCCCGGTGGACCGATGCCGAGGTGACGTTGATCGACGCGGGTGATCGGTTCGACGAGCGGGTGCGGTTGAACCAGCTCGCCGCCGGGCGGCAGTTCTGCGGGACCTGCCGTTGGCGGAGCTGGTCGAGGGCACCGGCGTGACGTTGGTCGTCGACCGCGTGAGACGGGATCGACGCTTCGGATCGGGTCGTGCGGCTGGCGAACTCGTCGCGCGTCGTGCAGTACGACCTGCTGGTTTACGCACTGGGCATTGCTGCGGACATGGGCTCGGTGCCCGGCGTCGCGGAGCACGTCTACACCGTGGCGACCGCCGATGAGGCCGCGCGGTGCGGGAGCGCATCCTCGGTAGCGATGTGGTCTCGGTGGTCGGTGGTTGCTCTACAGGGAGGCCACGCTCTACAGGGAGGCCATGCTCTACAAGGAGGCCTCCGCGGCACCATCCTGTTCGAGCGGAACCCGGTCATCCCGACCTCGTTCCAACGGTACCGGAGGGCCCGGGTTTCGGCCGGTGAGCTGGCGATCTTCCGGACAGTAGAATCTGCTCGTGGAGCTTTTTCGCGGTGCGCTCGGGGTCGGCGCGGATCAGGCGCTGGAGGTCGCGGTCGCGCATGCGATGTTGCGCGGCGTCAGCAGAGGCGAGTCGGGTCCGGCGGTGCGGGTGTACCGGCCGGACGCCCGAGTCGTCGCCTTCGGACGGCGAGACACGCTGCTACCCGGCTTTCCCGATGCCGTCCGTGCCGTTCGGGACGCCGGGTTCACGCCGGTGGTGCGCGCCCCGGGCGGCCGCGCGGTGGCCTACACCGAGCGGTCTCTGGTGGTCGATCACGTCGGCACCGACCCCGGTTACCTGGGGGGCATGGACGAGCGGTTCGTGGGCTACGCCGAGCTGTGGGCCGGGGTGCTGCGCAACCACGGCGTCGGCGCGCAGGTCGGGGCGGTGCCGGGGGAGTACTGCCCGGGCGCGCACAGCGTGAATGCGAGAGGCAGCGTGAAGCTGGTCGGCACTGCGCAGCGGATGGTGCGTGGCGCATGGCTGTTCAGTGCGGTAGCGATCTTCGACGACGCCGAAGTGCTGCGCCCGCTGCTGACCGACGTCTACCGCCACCTGGATCTGCCCTTCGACGACGACTCGGTGGGCTCGGTGGCCGCGGAGTCGCCCGGCGTATCGCTCGACGACTTCGAAGCCGAGGTCGTTGCGGTCTATGACGAACGATTCGGCTTGGTCCCGACGCGGTTGGCCGACGACCTGTTCACCAAGGCCGGCGAGCTGGCCGACGACCACCGCATCTGAAGCGCGTTCAGGCGGCGGTCACCTCGGGCGCGCAGGCCGCCGGTTCCGGCTCGGGCCGTGAGCGCTTGCGCAGCACCACCATGGCCGATGGCCGCGAAGAGGACCACGCAGATGGCGCCGAAGACGGAAACGATGACGAGCACCGCGCCGTGGCGGCGTCCGCGGTCCGCACGTTCCTGCAGCCCTTCGCGCCGGAGAATGGCTAGAACCGGCGATTACGGGCCGACGTGGATGTGGGCTGCCCAAAGGCGCGGGTCGTGGGGGTGGAGTTGCCGCATCGCCTGCACCGTGCGGTGCAGGGCCTCGGCCGCGTTGGCGGTGTCCAGCACGCCATCTTCGGCCAGGTCGGTGTACAGCGCGTCGATGATCGAACCGTCGCCGTCGACCGACCACAACGGACCGATCACGTGCTGGAAACCCCCGGCGTGGTGGAGCAGCGGCAGCAGTTGGGTGATCGAGTCGGGCGGGTTGCCCGGATCCAGCGCGACCTCGTTCGCTGACACGTAGGCGAACTCCGCCGACGATCGCAGGAGGTCGGCGATGGGCAGCGGGCTGCCGTCGGTGCCGGACAGCCGGCTCGACGCGGAGTCGTGCGCCTTCTGGGTGCCTCGGCAGGCGAAATGCACCGGCCCGGGTTCGGCCAGTGCGGCGAGCACTGCTGCGCGGGTCGATTCGGTGAGTTCGAGGACCTTCGCGGTGGGCCAGCGTTGGGTCACCGAGTCGCCTTCGGCCCGAGCGGTCGCGTGATTGCCGAGGACCACGCGGGGATCGAGGCCGGTCTGGAACTCGGACTGCCGGGCGTGCAGCAACGACTGCAACGTCGCGGTGTAGGACGGCACCGTGCGTTCCAGGACCGACCGTCCGGTGCCGGGGAGTGTCGCGGTTCCGGCCGCGTGCAGCGGCAAGAATGCGGCTGGGCCGGTGGGGCACCACCAGATGCGGGGCCACCGCCGGTCGTCGGCGGGCACTCGGCCGAAGGCGGTGACGTAGTAGTAGCTGAGCACGTTGAACACCGGCTCGGCCACTGAATGCCAGAGCCAGTCCAGCACCTCCCGCACGTCGGCCGCGTTGTCGGCCGACAGCAGGAGCCTGGTGTACTTCGCGGTGCTGCGGACGTCGAGGCTGCGCAGGGTAACCCCGACCGCCTCGCCAGCGGTGACGAGCAGGGCGTGCGATCCGTACGCACTGACGTTAACCAGGACCACGGGGCCGTCCGCGGCGGCGTCGCGGAGTTGCCCGAACGCGGGCGGTGTCAGGTACCGCTCGAAGCCGGGTTGCCTGCGGACCTCGTCCACCAGCTCAGCCCACCGGTCGGCCAGGCGGCGCTGGCGCCCGACTGCCTTCCGCCGCACCGCTGCCCCCAGCAGGTTGTCGGGGAGGTAGTCCAGTTGCCGGCGGACGCGTTGCAGATCCGCCGCGAGCGTGGGGAGTTCGCGGCGCAGCGCGGTGTGCTCATCGCCGGTGCCGAGCGCCTGCGCGAGCAAGAGGTTCCGGCCGTGTTCCAGCAGTTCGACGGCCTGTTTGGGGGTGCCGTCGTGCACCGCGCAGGCGGCCATGTCGGCGACCAGGGCGGTCAGTTCGTATCGCCGAGCGGCGTCCGGGGGCGGCCCGAACCTGGTGACCAGCGGCAGCAGGGCCATCGCCGACTTGAACATAATTGCCGCGTCTTCCCACCGGCCGGTCTCGGCGGCGAGGTGCCCGGCCAGCACCGCAGCCCGCATCCGAGTCGCGGCAGGTGCCGTCGGCAGCTCTGCGGCCGCGCGCAACGTGGCGTGCGCAAGCCGGTAGGTGCGCCGCCGGTTATGCGTGGATTGCCGCCGCAAGACGTTGCACAGCTCGACCGACACCGCCGCACGTTCAGGATCATCCGCTGGCATCGCCGCCAAGACCCGCTGGTACGCGGTGATCGCCGCATTGAGGGTCGACTTGGCCTGTGACTGCTCGAACTCGTGCACGGCGAGGCGGCCGCGATGCATCCAGTAGCCCAACCGCACCGGGCCGTCGGCAGGTGCCAGTCGATCGAGTTCGGCCAGGGCAGCTTCGGCGCGAGCGAGGTCGTCGGCCGCGCCTGCGTTCTCGAAGCGGCAGAGCAGGCAAGCCACGAAGACCCGCAGCGCGCAACAGCGATCCTCGTCCGGCGCGTCGGCGCGGGAAGCGGCCCGGTCCGCGAAATCCACTGCGGCATCGAGCGTGCGTCCGTCCCTGGTGATTGCGAACTGGCGACGCAGCAGTTCGCTGAAGGAAAGCAACACCGCAGAGAGCCGGGGGTCGTCGCCGCGAATCCGCTCGACCGACCGGTCGAGCACCTCGACCGCTTCGTCCAGCGCGCCGCGTTCCGCGGTGCAGTCGAAGTGCTCCGCGCCTGCGCCAGCCAGATTGAACAGCGCCGTTGAGAGGAGCCCGTCGTCGCGCGGGCTGCTCGTCGCAGCGCGGCTCAACGTGTCCACCGCGTATCGGAGGTCTTCGGGATCTCCGTCTTCGTCGAAGCGCATGCGCAGGGCCACGCCGAGCCGGCACAGCGCCACCCGGAGATCCGCTCCGCCGGGCAGCTCATCAGCGGCGTCGTGCAGCAGTTGAATGGCGGCGTCGAGCTTCTCGACGTCGGAGTCCTGGTTGAAGCAGTTGACCAGCGCAGTGCCCACCCGCAAGAGCAGGGTCGGCCGCTCCGGCAGGTCGAGCGGCGCGTCCGCGGCAGCTTCGCGCAGCACGTCAACGATTTCGTCCGTTCCGGTGCCGCCGAGCCGGCGCATCCGCAGTGCGTCTACCAGCCGCAAGAGCGCCGTGACGCGATGCCTCGATCCCAGCGACGCGAAGTCGGCCGCTTGCCGGGCGGCCGTCACGGCTTCCTCGGCGAGGTCCGGGCGTCGGCTGCACCGCGCCTGCTTGAGCAGCGCGAGGCTGAGATTGGACCAGTAGAGCCGCCGCTGCGGATCGGTGCGTCGCGCCGAGTCAAGAGCTTCCCGGTAGTACCTGATAGCTTCGTCCAGATCCGCCGGGCGGCCGTCGGCTTCGAACCAGAGGTGCATGGCATTGCCGAGGTTGTTCACGGCGGCGGCACGTTGCGCGTCGTTGAGTGGAATCTCTGCCACGATGCGCGACAACGCCTCGGTTGTCTCTGGGAGCGCAGCGAGATCACGGCTTCGCACCATGTGCTGGAGCGCGGCGATGACCGCGTCGTGGCTCGCTGCCTGCGGACCGCTCGGCGAACTGGTCATCAAGCTCCACTAGGTTCGGACACATCGGTGACAGGTGGCAGGGTGCGGCCAATCCGGCAGCTTTGGCATCCGCCGAACGGCGGTGCCCGGCACCCGCACGGCCGGTGCCGTTCGCCGATCGGTGCAGCGGAAATGTTTGGAGCGCTTGCGGAAACGCGAGGTCGGTCCGGAGGTTGCAGGTTGCTGCCGCACAGAGGTTAATCGCTTGACCGACCCACCGCTGTCCGGCAGATTGAGTTGTAATACCTTAACAGCGAGGTTGCTTGGAGAACCCGTGCCTGGCGAACCCGGCTCGTTGACCGACGATGCACGTCGATGAGGAGGCCGAAGATGTTCCGCACGACCACATCGGGCATCCCGAGCGGCCTTCGCGCGTTGCCCGCCGATCCCCCTCACCGCATCCGGTTGGACTAGTCGGTCGAATTATCACAGTGGACTGATTCGGATTCCCTTCTTAGTGCGCGGGAATTCGCTGTTCTGTCGATTGAGAGTTGAGAGGAAGGAAACGCAGTGTCGATTCAACAATCCAATGTGGAGGTTCTGGACGGCGCGGACGAGGCGTCGAGCGAACACTCCGCGTTCGAGGCGGACTTCGATCTGGACGAGAGCCACCTGGTGCGTGGCTACAATTGACGCACCGGTCGGTCAGCCCGTCGGCTGGTGGGGGCCGAGCCCCTGACGGGTGTAGGCCACGTGGTCCCGCATCAGCTGCTCGGTTCGAAGCACATCCCCGCCCAGCACCGCGTTGAGCAGGTCGCGGTGCTGATCGGCTGCGTGGCGCAACCCGCCCTCGTGCGCGAGCGCACGTGCCGAACAGCCAGGTCTGGTCGCGCAGCCGGGCCATGTTGTCCAGCAGGCGCCGATTCCCGGCGAGCTCGACGAAGTCCCAGGGCAACGTCCGGTCCGCCTCCAGAACGAGTCCATCTCGCCGGCGTCGGCGTAGCGCTGCATCTCCCGGGCCAGCTCGTCGAAGTGCTCCCGGTGCGTCACCGGCGGGTTGGTGGCGAGCTTCGTCAGGCTGGCGACTTGCTGAAGCTCCCGCGGCTCGTAGACGTCGTCCATGTCCTGCGGCGGTCAACTCGACGACCCGGTATCCGCGGTTGCGGACCGGGATTAACGGGCCCCCGTTGACGAGTTCGAGCAGCGCCTCGAGCACCGTCGTCACGGAGACCCGAGTTCGGCGGCCGTGGCCTGCGCGGAGTAGATCTTGCCGGGGCTGATGCGGCCGGTGACCAATGAGGTCCGGATGCGGCGGCGCGCCTGCTTGCGCAAGCGGAGACGCCCACCGGAGACCACCTCGGTCATGCGTCTGGCCCCTCTGTCCCTGTCGTGAACTTTCAATCACTGTCGCACGCAAACCGAAAATTTTTGATATAACTCCTCGCGCTCCGCCCAGGGTTGCATCGGGCGGGAGCCGTCGCGGCAACGCGTCCTGTTTGGACATTGGAATTCGGTCGAGCACGGTCGTCCAGGCAGGCACCGAAGCCCTGCGCCGAGCCCGGTGTTGGCTAGGATTGCCGGGTAAGCGCGACCAGCACGGCAAGGCGGCGGATGAGCGTGGCAGACACCCGAGGGCCCTCGGTTGCGGGTGCCCAGACCCTCGACCGGGGAATCCGTATCCTCTGGCACTTGGCCGAGCGGCCGAACGGCGAGACGCTGACCGAGATGGCGCGTTCACTGGGGATCAACCGCAACGCGTTGCACCGGATGCTGGAGGCGCTCGCCGCGCACAACCTCGTCCGACGGACCGAGGACAAGCGGTTCCACCTCGCCCACGGGCTCGTGGAGCTGGCATCGGCGGTGGACAGCGATCTGCGCGGGCTGGCTTACCCCATCATGGCGGCGTTGGCCGACTCGGTCGACGCGACGGTGCACCTGATGGTGCCGATCAGCGATATCGAGGTGCAGGCGGTGCTGGTGGTCGAGCCGCGGCTGGCCGCGGCGCACATCGCGTTCCGGACCGGGCAGCGCCACCCGATAGACCGGGGCTCCGGCGGCATCGCGATCCTGGCGGCCCGCCCGGCTCGCGACGACGATTCGGCCGAGGTGATGGCGGCTCGCGAGCAGGGCTACGCAGTGTCCACCGGGCATGTGATCCCGGGCGTCATCGGCGTTTCGGTACCGGTGGAGACGCCGTCAACGATGTCGGAGGTCAGCATCGGCGTTTCCCTCGTCGACCCGGACGCGGTCGCCCAGGTGGCGCCGCAGGTGGTGAAGGCGGCCCGCGAGCTCAGCGCCCAGCTGTTCGCCTCGCGCTCGCGGGTGCGCTGATCCGGGTGCGCGGCCGGGCCTGTTCGCGCACCGCGACCAGGCGTCACGGCCGGCAGACCGGATCTGTCCCGTCCCGGCGGGAGCGGACCCAGGCGGGGTTCAGGCTGTCGGTGATGCGCTCCACCCGGACCTCGTCGAAGACCACGACCCGGTCGGCGATGCGCCACCGGCCCTCGCGGCGCTCGAACCGGTCCACGTAGCGGCACCGGATGCTCGCCAGCTCCTGGTCGGATGCGCCGTCTTCCGGCGCCTGCCGGAGGTAGCAGAGGCAGTACGACTCGACCTCGGCCGTGTCGTCGCCAGTGAAGTCGATGAGCACGTTGCTGATGAAATGCTGGGACGAGTCGATCGTGGCGTGCCGCCGCCGGATGTCCTCGACCAGCCCGCTCACCGGACCGTGGTAGCCGCCGTGGTTGTCGATGGCGTCGGGGAAGTAGCAGTCCCGGATGCCGTCGTAGTCGAGCCGGTCCACCGCCCTCGCGTAGCGGTACAGCACCTGCTCGATGGCGACCCGATCGTCCGATGTGGTCATGCGGCGCTCCCTGCCGCATTAAGCCTTCGTGCTGCTTCTTGCCCCGCGACCCGGCCGAGCACCAGGGCGTGGGCCACGGAATTCCCGCCGCCCACGTAGCGCTCGCCCAGTATCCCCCCGGCTGCTTCACCCGCCGCGAACAACCCCGGAACCACTTGACCTCCGGTGTCGAGCACGCGTGCGCGGCTGTCGATGCGCAGCCCGGTGTGCGTGCACACCAGTTCCGCCGGGAACATCCGGACCGCGTAGAACGGACCGGTTTCCACCGGGGGCAGCCGCGGGTCGACCTGCTTGGCGGCCAACGACTCATGCCGGAGGAAGTCCTCGTCGTGTCCCCGCCCGAACATGGCGTTGAACCGCTCGACGGTGCGGACCAGGTTGTCCTCCGGCACACCCATCCGCGTGGCGAGCTCGCGCAACGTGTCAGCGCGCCGGACGGCGCCTTCGTCGACCTCTTCTAGCACCCGGTCCGCGGACCAGTCGGCGTACCCGGGCGGCAGGCCGGTGCGGGCCGCTTCGTCGAAGACCGCCCAGACGAACCCGCCGTGGCCCTTGAGGATGCCGGGACTGACCGCGTACGGGGCGTCCTCGTCCATGCACCGGTGACCGTCGGTGTTGACGTGGATCCTGGACGCCGGCGGGAATCCGCTCTGCCAGTGGTGGAACCGCTGGAACTCGGCGGTTACCAGCAGCAGGCCCCAGCCGTGGCCAAAGAGCGACAGGCCGTGCCGCTCGGCCAGCGTGATGTGATCGCCCCGGCTACCGGGGGCGGCGACTACGAACAGGCTGTCGCCCGCGATGCCGGCGTCCGGGAAGTACTCCCGCACCAGGTCGGGGTTCTGCGCCAGCCCACCGCTTGCGACGATCACCGAAGGCGCGGTTACCTCCGCATCGTCGACGACCACCCCGCGCACCACCGATCCATCGCGGACCAGGTCGGTGGCGCGGCTGCCGAGGGCGAGATCGACCTTGAGCCGTTGGCGGGCGCGGTCCAGGGCCTGGACGAGCCCGTATCCTTGGTCTTTCGGCACGTGGCCGCGCCAGACGTCCTCGACGCCGGCGCGGGTCAACCCCGGCATGTGGGCATTCCGGGACAGCTGGGCGGGAATCTCGACACCGAGGTCGAGCAGCCAGTCGATGAGCGTGCCGGACTGCTCGCAGAACATCCGCGTCGGACCGGGCAGCACTCGCCACTGGTTGAGGTCCATGTAGTGCTGGTACATGCGTTCCGGGGAATCCTCGACGCCCAGCGCCCGCTGCACGCCGGTGGCCGCGGCGGTCAGCATCCCGGCGGAGAGCTGCGTCGAACCGCCGATCTCGGCCTCGGATTCCAGCACCAGCACACGCAGCCCCTGCTGCGCCGCCGACACCGCCGCCGCCAACCCGGCGCCTCCGGCGCCGATGACGACGAGGTCGTAGTCGTAACTCATGGATATACCTCAGATGTGCTGGGAGCCGCCGTCGACCGGGATTACCGCGCCGGTGATGTACCGCGCGCTGTCGGACAACAGGAAGTACAGGGCGCCGAAGACCTCGATGGGCGCGCCGACCCGGTGCAGCGGCACGGTGCTGAGCGCGCGGTCGAGCGCCGCCGGGTCCTCCCGTACCCACCGCGTCATCTCGGTGTCGACGAAGCCGGGCGCGATCGCGTTGACCCGGATGTTGTCCGAGCCCAGTTCCACGGCCATGCAGTTGGTCAGGTGCCGCACGGCCGCCTTGGATGAGTTGTAGGCCGCCCGGGTGGCCCGCACCCGGACCCCGGCCACCGAGGCCATGTTGACAATCGCGCCACCGCCGTTGGCGCGCATGTGCCGGGCCGCCGTCTGCCCGCCGTAGACGACGCCGTTGACGTTGACCTGGTAGGTGGCGGTGAGCTGTTCCGGCGGGATCTCGGTGAACTCGGCCTGCGGGAAGATCCCCGCGTTGTTGATCCAGAAGTCGACGCGGCCGAACTCGTCGAGCGCCGCGCGCAGCAGGCCGTTGTGGTCTCTGGGGTCGGTGACGTCGGCGCGGTGGCCGACGACCCGGCCGCCGTCGGTGATTCGTCCGTTGACCTGGTTGGCGACCTCGGGCGCACCGGTGAGGTCACCGGCCACCACGTTGATGCCGCGCCGGGCGAGCTCGATGGCGAATACCGCGCCCATGCCGCGACCCGCACCGGTCACGACGGCGACCTTGCCGACGAGTTCGGGGTAGCTCGCGAAGATGGGGCTGTCGTCCGCGCGCGTCGGGTTGGCCTGGTCGTTGGCAGTCGGTGCCGTCATTGGGGCTTCTCCAGGTGTTCGTAGGAAGGGCTGGTTCAGTCGCAGGTGACTACCCGCTCGGCGATCCGCCAGAGTCCGCCGTGGCGGACGAAGTGGTCGTCGACGGTGGTGACCCGGTCGATGGCCACCGCGTCGGAGTCCCCGCGCCGCGTGGTACGCACGATGAGCAGGTTGGCCTTGGCGTGGCACTCCTCCGCGCCGACCTCGCGGTCGATGCAGACGTTGGTGACGATGTGGTGTGCCCGGGGGTTGTTCGCGGCGAAGGCGGCGGCGAACTTGGTGAGCGCTTCCCGGCCGCGGACGGGCTCGGGATAGGTGGGGGAGCGGAACACGCCGTTGGGGGCGAAGGTCTCGGCCCACTGCTGGGCCGCGCCGCCGTCGATGGCGTGGGCCTGCTTCCCGAGCAGGTTCAGGATTTCAAGCAGCGGACCGGTCACGAGGCGTCCTCGGACAGGGCAGTGGTGATGCGGTGGTAGATGCCGCTGGACACCAGGCCGCCGTCGACCACTAGTTCGGTGCCGTTGATGTAGGACGCCTCGTCGGAGAGCAGGAATGCGACGGCCCGCGCGATCTCCTCGGGCGAGGCCACCCGGCCGGCGGGAACGCAGCGGAGGCTCTCGTCGACGAACCGGCTGTCACCGGAACGCAGCAGCGGGGTGTCGACCAGCCCCGGGTGGACGGAGTTCACCCGGATACCCCCGGCCGCGAACTCAAGGGACGCCACCTTGGACAGTCCCCGCACACCCCATTTGCTCGCCCCGTAGGAAGCCGAGAAGTAGCCGACCATCCCGGCGATCGAGGACACGTTGACCACCGACGCGCCACCGGCCTGGGCCAGCGGATCGGCGAGGAATTTCATGCCGAAGAAGACGCTGGAGAGGTTTATGTCCACGACCCGGCGCCAGTCGTCGACCGACGTTTCGGCGATGCCCTTCCGGAAGCTCACGCCGGCGTTGTTCACGAGCCCGTGCAACGCTTTCCCGTCGAGTGTCGCAGCGAGCCCTTCCCAGGCGCCGGGGTCGGCCACGTCGAGCTGGTGGGCCCGGCCGGTGCCACCCGCCGCGGTGATCTCGTCGGTGACGGCGCGGGCGGCATCCAGATCGATGTCGGCGACCAGCACGTCCGCGCCTTCCCCGGCGAGGCCGAGCGCCTCCGCCCGGCCCATGCCGCTGCCGGCGCCGGTCACCACGATCCGGCGGTCGCGAAACCTGGCTGTCATAGCGCGAGTTCCCTTCCCTTGGTCTCCTTGAGGAAGAACGAGGTGACAAGGCTGATCAGGGCGCAGGCGACGAAGTACCCGGCGGGGGCGAGCTTGTTGCCCGTCGAACTCACCAGCAGCGTCGCGATGAACGGGGCGGTGCCGCCGAGCAGCATGTTGGTCACGTTGTTGCCCAACGCGATTCCGCTGTACCGGAAGCGGGCCCGCAGCATCTCGGCGTACGTGGCGAACGAGACGCCGTTGACCACCGAGACGCAGATGAACAGCACGGCCGGACCCATGATCGCCAGCGGCGCGGGACCGTCGGCCATCAGCATGAACATCGGCACCCCGAGCAGCGCCCCGGCCACGGAACCGCCGATGAACACCGGTTTGCGCCCGATGCGATCGCCGAGGTACCCCGAGATCGGCAGGGTGATCACGCCCAGGACCATCGCGATGCAGGTCGCGGCGAAGGCGAACTGCGGTGAGCGCTGCCCGGCGGTTTGCAGGTACGTCGCGGCGTAGACCGAGGCGATGTAGTAGCCGCCGGTGATCAGCGCGCCGAGCAGAATAATGGTGAGGATCTGCCGCCACGCGGTCGAAAGCACCGCGAACAGCGGGACCTTCACCACTTCGCTCTGCTGCTGGATGTCCTCGAAATGCTCGGTTTCGTCCAGCGAGTTGCGGATCCACAGCCCGACCAGGCCGATGACCAGGCTCAGCAGGAACGGGATGCGCCAGCCCCAGGCCGCGATCTGCTCGGCCGAGAGCCCCGTGGTGAGCGCGAGCGCCATCAGGGAGGCGCACAGCGACCCGATATAGGTACCGGAGTTGACCATCGACGTCTGGAAGGCGCGCCATTTGGGCGGGGCGTGCTCGGAGACGAACGAGTTGGCGCCGCCGAGCTCGCCGCCGGCGGCGAAGCCCTGCAGGCACCGCGACAGCGTAAGCAACGCGGTTGCCCAGACGCCGAGCGTGGCGTACGTGGGCAGCAGGCCCATCAGAGCGGTGGCCACCGCCATCAGCAGGATCGTCCAGGTCAGCGCCTTCTTGCGGCCGTACTTGTCGCCGATGTGGCCGAAGAAGATGCCACCCGGCACGCGGAGGAAGAACGCCACGGCGAACGCGGCGAAGGTGCCGAGCAGTGCCGCGGTCGGATCGTCCTCGACGAAGAAGTGGGCGCTGACCATGGTCGCCATGTAGCCGTAGATGCCGAAGTCGTAGTACTCGACGACGGTGCCCAGGATGGCGGCGCGGATGACCTTGGTGTGTGACTGCGCGGGCCGCGCGCCCGCTTGGTCGGCGGGTGCGACACCTTCGGTGGTGGAATTCGCCATTGAATGTCCTTCGGTGCGGTCCTCGCGGCCTCGTCCGGGACGGATGAGCGCAATGTTCAAATAATGAGCAAGATGTTCACTAATTGGGAGTATATGGACCGGCCGAGCAGCTTGGCAATGGTCGAGACTGCCCCACGAAGCCCAGTTCACATCCACGCGAGTTGACTAGCCCTGGTCGGGTGGATGGGGCGCGACGGAACCGAATGGCGCAGGGACAGCATCCGGTCGGTGCCGCACGGCCTCATGCCGGGGTGCAATCGTGTGCTGCGGCTCTGCCTTGATCCCGCATGTCGGGGGGAGGCGCGCGCTCGTGCGAACCGTCCGGAGCGCAGCGGTGGTGGTCAGGCCGTGATGTGGTCGCGCAGCTGTGTTGCCAGGTCGCGGATATCGCGGGCGATGACGTCCCAAGCTTCGGTGGGGCGCAGGTCGGGCCGCTGGGTGGTGCCGTACTCCTGCGGCCGCGCGACGAACGCTGTCCGAAGGCCCGCGCTGCGGGCCGCGGCCAGGTCCGAGTTGTGCGCCGCGCACAGCATGACTCGGTGCGGCGGCAGGTCGAGCAGTCGCGCCGCGCCGAGGTAGGCGTTCGGGTCCGGCTTGTAGGACCGGGTCACGTCGGAGCCGATGATGACGTCCCAGGGCAGCCCGGCGTGCTTGGCCAGGTTGGTCAGCAGTGCGAGGTGTCCGTTGGACAGCGGGCCGATGATGAAGTGCCGCTTGAGCTCGATCAGCCCGGGCACGCTGTCCGTCCAGCAGTCCAGCCGGTGCCAAACCCGGTTGAGCCATTCCAAGTCGGCCGGCTCGATCCGCTCGATGGGCAGGCCCATCTCCTGCGCCGTGGCGATCAGGTTCTCCCTGTGCAACTCGTCCAGGGTGGCGAACTCCCGGGCGCCGCTGCGGATGGGCTCCATCGAGAGCTGGTAGCGCGCTCGCCACCGCAGCGCGAACTCGGCGGCGTCGACCTCGAATCCATATCGGTAGGCGATCGCCTCCACGGCGTCGGCCACGCCGGACTTCCAGTCGACGACGGTGCCGAAGGTGTCGAAGACAACGGCGTCGACGATCCGCTGCGGAGCTGCCGGAGCTCCCGGTCCGATCGCCATCGCTGGGCCTCCCTCGTTGGGCCGCGCTTCGCAGGTCGACCCTAGCAAGGAGTCAAGGCGGAATGTAGATCCACTCCGCGAGATCTGCTCGCCAGTGACCCGCATTTGTCCTATGTGGACGGTATTCCACGTCGGCGGGGTGGCGCGGGTTTGCTCGGCGAGCAGTGCGATGACGTCGGCGATGTCGTTGCGGCGGGCGTGCGCCAGGCGCTGGCGGTGAGCGCCGCTGCCATCCCGCAGCGCGCGGTCGAGGAGGTCGGTCACCAGTCGGGTGTCACCGCTGGCGTCCAGGGCGGGCAGGGCTGCCTTGACTGTCTCGTCCAGGAGAGATCGTGCAGGCCTGAGCTTCCCGGTCACGTCCAGGCCCTGCCCCTCCAGTCCGTCGTGCGCGGCGCGCCACGTGGCGAGGCGGAGGTGCTCGTCGGGGAGCTCGGGTGCGGGGCGGTCCTCGGCGATGGCGTGCAGTGCTGCTGCGGCCAGTGCGCGCACCAAGAGCGCTAGCAGTAGTGCTTCTTCCGCTGTGGCGACGGCGTCCGCCACCCGAACTTCCAATGTGGACAGATGCGGCGCGGGGCGGGCGAACCAGTAGACCATGGCGTGGTCCAGCGCGGCGCCGCTGGCCAGCAGCGTATCGACGCAGCGTTGGTAGGAGGCCGGATTCCGGTGCATCGGCGGCGGTCCGGCCGATGGCAGCCGGGACCAGACGACCGTGCGCCAGCTGGCGTGGCCGGTGTCCCGGCCGTCGTAGAACGGGGAGTTCGCGGTGAGCGCGAGCAGCGCCGGGAGGTGCGGGCGCAGGTGGTTGGACACCGCGAGGCTGGTGGCCAGGTCGGGCATGCCGACGTGGACGTGGCAGCCGGCGGTGGTGTGCGAGTCCAGCAGTTGCCCGAAGTGGTCGCTGATGTGCCGGTATCGGGGAGTGTCGGTGATCGGGACGGAGTCGGGGATGCCGAGCGGGGAGTACCCGGTGGAGACCAGTCGAAGGTTGCGACGGTCGGCCGCGGCGGCGAGGGTGCGCCGGGCCGCGAGCAGGTGTTCGCGGGCCTCGGCGGCGGTGCGGCAGACGGGGGTATTCGATTCCAGCTGGAAGCGGGTGAACTCGGTCTTGAAGGTGCTCGTGGCGTCGCCTTCGACCGCCGCGATTTCACCGAGGGCCTCTGCGGCTCGTGGTGCCGGGTGGCCGGTCTCGGGGTCCAGCAGCAGGAACTCCTCTTCGATCCCGAAGGTGGAGAGGGGCGAGCCGCGATGCATCGGATGCCCTTTCCGTCGGCTCGCCTGGTAAGTCTACTGTGGACGCATTATTCAGGCCGGCCCGGTGCGAGTCGGGGTTCAACACCGGGCCGGGGACTTTTGGGACCGGCGCCAGGGGCGGCGGGCCGGAGCATGCGTTCGCCAGGGACCGAGTGATCCTCACGTGCTCGGCCGCCGATCGGTCTCCCCGTTCTCGGTCACGATCGAAAGTATGGAGAAGCCAGCGCGCGCATTTCAAGCAATCCGCGCAACATCCCGGTATTCCAACCCGAACGGCCCAGTTGATCACGACAGTTGCATCACCCGGTTCGGCTGTTTGAGTTGCGCGACGGGCCGACGCTTGACCG
This sequence comes from Saccharopolyspora sp. NPDC000995, assembly GCF_053599315.1. Lineage (NCBI taxonomy): Bacteria > Bacillati > Actinomycetota > Actinomycetes > Pseudonocardiales > Pseudonocardiaceae > Saccharopolyspora > Saccharopolyspora sp. NPDC000995. The sequence goes on along the minus strand of NZ_JBSFLZ010000025.1, from coordinate 2,828 downwards.
AATGCAGGTATTGCACAGACGATGCATGAGTCTTCCGAACAAGGAGGAGCAAGTGAAGTTGACCTTCCAGGGAACGACGTCGCACGCCGGTACCTGCCCCACGCTGTACAGCACCGACCAGGGAACCTACGTCGTCCAGGGCTACAAGGTCACCGATCCGGAAGCGCTTGCCGCACTTAGGGAGCGCGGTCTTCCCGACCACGAGACCGCGGTGGAGGTTCCGGCTGCTCTGCTCAACTTCGTGCCGAAGGCAGCGCCGTGAGTACCTGGGTGTTACCCGGCGCGGAGTTCGAGGAACTCCTGCGCTCGTTCCGGCACCGGGCGTGGCGGTGGGAATGCCAGGGCACCTACCGCCAGCCCGCCGAAGCCGAACCCTGGCGCCGCTGGCGGGCCGGCGAACCGGACGACCTGACCTGGCTGAGGCCCTGGCTCGACGAGGTCGCGTCCGCGACCCGGGCGGGCCGGATCTTCTCCCGGGTCCGGGTCTTCCGGGATCCGCCTACCGAATACCAGCGCTGGCAGCTCGACGTCAGTCCGGCCAACATCGCTGCCGGCGAGGACCTGCAAGTGCTCACCCAGGCCGAGGCGGACGCGCTGGACCTGCCAGCCCGCGACTTCTGGCTCTTCGACGAGACCAAGGTCGCGTTGATGCACTTCGAGAACCAGCGATTCGCTGGCACCGAGATCATCGCCAGCCCGGGGGAGGTGAACCGGTATCGGGCCTGGCGGGACATCGCATGCGATCATGCGATTCCGCTGATGGTTTACCTGCACGACCTGACCCAGAGGAGCCGGTGACCGACTTCGACACTCGCCGCCTGGCGTTCGGCGACGCGCTGCGTCGGCTGCGCCTGGCGGCCGGGCTGTCCGGGAAACAGCTCGCTCAGCATGCCGGGTGGACGCCGTCCAAGGTCTCGCGGGTGGAGACGGCGAAGCAGTCCGTATCCGACGCGGACGTGGTCACCTACTGCCGGCTGACCGATGCTGCCGAAGATGTAGTGGCCGATCTGCGGCAGGAGCTGCGCGAGATCCGCATCGAGGCAGCGAGCTGGAAGCGCCAGCTGCGCACCGGGAACCGGGCCCGACAGGAGTACAGCCAGCAGATCGAGCACGGCGCCGAGCGCATCCGTCTGTTCGAGATCGCGCTGGTACCCGGTCTGGTGCAGACCGCCGAGTACGCCCGGCACGTCTTCGAGGTGGTTGCGGACCTGCACCAGAGCCCGCGGGACGTCACCGAGTCGGTCGAACGGCGAATGTCCCGCCAGAGCGTGCTTTTCAGCCCGCGGACCGCGGTCGAGATCCTCTGCTCGGAGGCCGCGCTGCGGCATCCCATCGCCCCGCCCCAGGTCATGGTCGCCCAGCTGGACCGGTTGCTGGCGCTCGCCGGAATGTCGACGATGCGACTGGCGATCCTGCCGCTGGACGCGCAGCTCACGGCGGTTCCGCTGCACGGCTTCGTCATCATCGACGACCTCGCGCTGGTGGAGACGGTCAATACGGAGATGACCGTCACCGAGGCCGAAGACCTGGCGCGGTTCCACCGTCTTTTCGACGCTCTGTCGGCTGCGTCGTTGGAGGATGCTGCGGCCCGCTCGCTGTTGCGGCGGCTCATCGCGCACTACGCCGCGTCCGACCAGCCGTGAGTCTTTGAACTGGGCGAGCGGCGATCGCGAGGAAAACCGCGGCGAGCGCCCTCCGCCCAAGCACGCGCCTGTCGCGATTGCGGACCTGGTGCAGGCCCGTCAGCGGCTGCGCCGCGAAACCATTGTGTAACTACGCTGGCCGCCGACCGATGATCCATAGCACCGGGCCGCTGCGGTGGGTGTGCACGGCTCCCACTCCTGCGGCCTGCAGCGACTCGGCGACCTCGGCGGCGTCGAAGAACACCAGGCCGGACCGGTCGCCGACCAGCCTCGCCGCGTGATGCAGCAGGCCGCCGCGCGGCGTCGGCACCATGACTGCGATCCAGCCGCCGGGGGCGAGCACCCGTGCCATCCCGGCCAGCACCTCGTGCGGGTTGGGGATCAGCTGCAGCGCGGCGAAGCTGGTGACGAGGTCGAAGGTGCCGTCGGGGAACGGTAGCTCGCGAGCGTCGGCGCGGATGAACCCGACGTTTTCGGTGGTCTCGGTGCGGGCGGCCCGCGCCAGCATCGCCCCGGAGACGTCGATGCCGATCGCGAGCCCGGTCGGGCCGACTGCGCGCCCCAGCCGGGCGGTGACGTTGCCGGGCCCGCAGCCGATGTCCAGCACCCGCCCGCCGGCGGGCGGGTGCGCCTGGGTGGGCAGCCCGAACCAAATCGGGAGCACGAACCGGGCGAGCGACTGCGCGTGGTCGTAGAGGGCCGAACCGGGTCCAGGTATCCGCGGCTGGTGTCCGGATGCTCTGGTGTGGGCGTCAACAACGGCAGCACCCGCTCGAAAACTGCAGGCACGGACTCGTCGGTCATGCGAACCTCCCGCCGGTTGGCACCACCCAGCCTAGGGCGACGGCGCCACCAGCGACCAGTCGTCCGGGCCGGACGCCGCAGGGCCTGCACCGCCCGGAGAGATTGCCTGGTTCGAGATCTTCACAGCGCGCGTTCCAGAGGAGAGGATTTAGCGACTTTGCACGTTTCGCGCTGCCCAACCGGTCACGGAGGAGTGCCCATGACACCCCCTGTGTCAACCTTAAGATCGAAATCAGGCAGCGACCGGCGTGTTCGTGGTCTGTCGGGCGCCGCCGTGCAGGATCGGGTCGTAGGGCGTGCCGTTCTGCCAGCAGCGCCACATGACGCGGACCCAGGCTCGGGCGAGGATGCGCACGGCGTGGGGGTGGTCTTTGCCATCGG